>CANJZR010000488.1 GCA_947479075.1 Planctomycetaceae bacterium | reverse complement strand
TCGGAGTTGGCTGTTGTTTGTTTATCTCGCTGGTACCGCTTCCGGCCTTGCTGACGTTGCTCGATCGGCGGCGTGTGCAGTACGAACAGCCACAACCACTCGCGAATGAAGAGGCACATCTGGCATCCGACATGACTGCATCGCTACCGGCCTAGGATCTCGCCTGATGTTGTCGACTCTCTATCGTCGTTCGAGCTGTGTATCCCTTCTGCTCGCAAGTCTTTTCGACAGGTCCACAACACTGCAAACTTCGGATGAACTTGGTCGGGCTCCACTTGGCAGTTGATGGATCAGACACTACGCTTCCAGACAGAATGGCATGGAGCATCGGGAGTTCGGTGCGAAGCCTGTCCCCCTGTTGAAACCCCACGAGCTGCGAGGAGCACTCGATGGTTTCCATCCTGGTAGTGGATGATTCCGCTGTCGACCGGCGGCTGGCAGGTGGTTTGCTTGCCAAGCAGGATGGCTGGGTTGTGCATTATGCCAGCGGAGGAAAAGACGCAGCGAGTTGGCTGCGCGAGCACACCGTCGATATCGTCGTCACCGACTTGCAGATGCCCGAGATGAACGGGCTGGAGTTCGTCCGCCATGTTCGCGGAGAACATACACTGACCCCGGTCATCCTGATGACGGGGCAGGGGAGTGAAGACATCGCGGTGCAGGCACTCGAAAGCGGAGCGGCCAGCTACGTTCCCAAGCGACTGATGGAGACCGATCTCGTTGAGACCGTGGAACGGGTGCTGACGCTGGCTGGTGAAAAGCGTGTCCGCCGCTCGCTGATCAGCCGCATGCGATCACTACGAACTCACTTTGTGCTGGAGAACGATCCCGCCATGCTGTCATCGATGGTCGCCTACTTCCAGGGGCTGATCGTTGACATGGGGATTTTCTCTGAAAGTGAGCGACTCAAGATTGGCGTAGCACTGGAAGAGGCTCTGCTGAATGCCTCCTACCATGGCAATCTGGAGGTCAGCTCCCGGTTACGCGAACTCGACTACGCCACGTACTACAACCTGGCCCGGGAGCGCCGGGCCGCGGAACCATACAAGTCACGGCGGATTTATGTGGATGTGGATCTCTCCTGCAACGGAGTGGTCTACGTGATCCGAGACGAGGGTCCCGGTTTCGACCCGCATGGCCAGCCAGACCCCCGCGCTCCCGAAAACATTGAACGCCCTTCGGGACGTGGCATGCTGCTGATGCGATCATTCATGGATCGGGTGGAGTACAACGACACCGGCAACATGGTCCGGCTGGAAAAGAAAACCACCGTCTGCCCCACACTTCCTGCCGTCGAATGATCGCGAATGTACACGCTCCCCGGTATTCTGAGGGAGGTGTTGTCTTCTCGCCGGCAACCGCATGAAACACCACGAAGCACTCGACTTTCACGTAAGCAATTGGGATGACCTTATGAAGCGATCTGCCTGTCTGTTTTCACTCTTCGCCCTGATTCTGGCTGCCCCGGCCACCATGGCAGCCGACCTCTCAACTCCGATTCATGCCATCAAGTCGATCGAGAAAGACGGCAAGGGGCAAACCGAAGCGATCGCAGCTGTGCGCGTCCTGGAGAAAGCAGATCCAAAGGACCTGCCTGCAATTCTGACCGCGATGAACGACGCGAACCCGATCGCACTGAACTGGCTCCGTTCGGCTTTTGAAACCATTGCCTCACGCGACAGAACAAAGCTGCCTCAGCAGGAGCTTCTGGAGTTCCTGAACAACCGCGACAATCTGTCTCAGGCGCGACGGCTCGCGTACGACACCCTCAAGTCTGTGGATCCGGGAATCGAAGAACGCCTGATTCCGACGATGCTTGATGACCCCAGTGGCGAAATGCGTCGCGATGCCGTGATCTACACCATGAACCAAGCGGAAAAGCTCGCAGCGGACGGCAAGAAAGAAGAAGCCGCCGAGAAGTACAAAGCAGCTCTGGGCGGGGCCGTGGACGAGGACCAGGTGAAGAAGCTCGCTGAGGTCCTCAAGGAATACGGTCAGAAGATCAATCTCGTTGACCACTACGGCTTTCTGACTCGCTGGAAGCTGATTGGCCCGTTCGACAACCTGGGAATGAAGGGGTTCGACGTGGCGAATCCGCCCGAGATGGAGCTGGCCTTTGACAAAGAGTACGACGGCATGAATGGCCCGGATGGCAAGCCGCTTAAAGCCGCCTGGAAGGAGCTGGCCACCGACGACGAGATGGGACTGTTCGATGTCAACAAGCTCTTTGCAAAGCACAAGGGAGCCACAGTCTACCTGACAACCGAGTTCGACAGCGGTGTCGATCAGGATGTCGAGTTCCGTCTTGGAACTTCGAATGCCTGGAAACTCTGGGTGAACGGCAAGTTGCTCTTTGCCCGCGAGGAGTACCACCGTGGAATCGCGGTCGATCAGTATCTGGTCCGTGGCCATTTGAAGTCGGGCAAGAACACGATTCTGCTCAAGCTCCTGGAGAATGAACAGACCGAAGATTGGGCTCAGGACTACAGCTTCCAGTTCCGCGTCAGCGACTACTCGGGTCGAGCGATCCACCCAGCCAAGCCGGTCGCGGTCAAATAGTACACAGTGGCATTGGAGGTCAATGCCGGGACACAGATGGCACAGATAAAAGGGGACACTCGGTTCGCCGGGTTGTGTCCTCCATATCGAGATCATCGATCTGAGAGCAAAATACAGCCCCACTCGTCAGCTCAACCTGTGAACTAGTCCCGAACTCACCTCTCGCCGTTCCAACAAATCTGTGTCCCTCTGTGTCATCCGTGTCCCACTCTTCGCCTGTCCCACCTCAGATCCCCGCCTCGCGAACACCTTCACAACCTCGGTGTACACTCCCCATGAACATCATCCACCGCACACTGCTTGTCGCCGCGATCGCCACCTTCACTTCGCCATTGTTTGCGGACTGGCGGCAGTTCCGGGGCAACGATGCGAACGGGATCGCTGATGGTCCCGCTCCGCCGACGACCTTTAGTGACACCGAGAACATGGCTTGGAAGGTCAGCCTTCCGGGTCGAGGTCTCTCCAGTCCGATCGTTGTCGGCGACAAGGTTTTCATCTCTGCCAGTAGCGGCCCGCGCCAGGACCGCCTGCATGTCCTCTGCTTCAGTGCCAAAGACGGCAGCGAACTGTGGCATCGCCAGGTCTGGGCCACCGGCCGGACGATGTGCCACCCCAAGTCCTCGGTCGCAGCCCCGACTCCCTGCTCGGATGGAAAACGCGTCTTCGCCGTCTATTCCAGCAATGACGCGGTCTGCTATGACCTCGACGGCAATCTGCAGTGGTACCGGGCGCTCGCAGTCGACTCGCCCAACGCCAGCAACAGCCTCGGCATGTCCTCGTCGCCCGTCGTGGTCGACGACACTCTGGTGGTGATGGTCGAGAGCGATGCCGACTCTTTCACGACCGGTCTCGCTGCGGAAGACGGTTTGACCCGCTGGAAGATCGCCCGTCCCCGGAAGGCCAACTGGACCTCTCCCGGAATCATGCGGGGCAAGAACGGAGCCGGGGATCTGGTCCTCGTGCAGTCCTCCGCCGGTGTCGCCGCTGTAGAACCCAAGACCGGCAAGGTCGCCTGGAACTATGGCGACGGAGCCTCCACGATTCCCTCCCTGGTCGTTTCTGAAGATGTCGCGTATGTCCCATCGTTTGGTGTCACCGCACTCCGTCCCAGTCCCACGGGGAGCGAAGTCCC
>CANJZR010000487.1 GCA_947479075.1 Planctomycetaceae bacterium | reverse complement strand
GAAGCGGTGACAGCAGATAGCCCAAGGAAAACGCAGTCGCCCAGCTCGCAGCCACGAAGTGGCGACAGGAGAGCGGCCCTGCAGCTCAGTATTCGTGCCATAATCCAAATCGATCCCCGCGCGGGAACCACCTAAGAGCCCGACTGCCCTGTTGCCTCTTCGAGGCTACTCGATCAAGAGTCCTTGGTCCGCAGGCTGACGCCTGCGGCTACCTGCTGCCGCCTCTTCGAGGCTTCGGACGCATCGAGCTTTCAACGAGTTCGAACTCTCCTGCGTCCACTTCTCCGACCGAGCCGAACATCATTGGACGGACGTCTGCCGCTCGCTGGAACGATCAGTCTTTGGACGACGGCATAATCAACTTAAGTTGTTCAAGTGCTTCCTCGCGAGTCGCAATCTCACCATTGAGCTGAGCATCACGAATCGTGTCGAGGAGCGATTTGAACTGCGGACCGGGGTGGAGTCCGTGTTGAATCAGATCCCGTCCGCTGATCAGTTCCGGCGGGTTGATCTGTTCGGGTGTGTGCCGTGCGGCGTAGTCGTCGACGAACTCAATGGGGGAGAGTGGCAGACACTGCGTCGTGCGAATCGCTCGCACTAACTGCCGCAGATCGCCAGAGAGTGGGTGAGCCAGGACTCGCTTCAGCTGGGCGTCGGTTTGCTGCTCGGCATCATTCCAGCAGTCGAGATGTGCGACCAGCCACGCAATGCTTGTCATCTCATCTGACGAGAGCTTGAGCCGCCGCGTCATCGCCCAGATGGTGCCCCTGGCTTCCGCCTCGCTGCGCGGCTCCGAAACCGGGGAGGAGATCTGGTGCAGGATGGCTGCGGTGGCCAGTTCGAAGCGGGCATTCGTCCAGAGCCCGCCGAGAATATCAGCGATCGTGTGGGTGTCTGCCAGATCGACCTCCGGGAAGATCACATGCAGCAGTCGCGTCTCGGCCAGCAGCTGGAACCCGCGGACTCGTGTACGGTGGGCGAGCATCTTGCGCAGCTCTTGCGCGATCCGCTCCGCACTGACGACGATCATCTCCGGGGCCATCCGCGTTACAGCTGCGAGCGTGTGCGCATCGAGAGTGAATTCGAGCGTGGCCGCAAAGCGGACGGCCCGCAGCATGCGCAGCTTGTCCTCGGTCATGCGTTCGTGCGGGTCTCCGATCGCACGCAGAATCTTGCGGTCGAGGTCGGCTTTGCCTTCGACGAAGTCGAGTAGCCGATCTTCGATCGGATCGTAGAACATGCCATTGATCGTGAAGTCGCGACGCTGGGCATCCTCTTCGGGTGTGGAGAAGACGACCTCTGACGGACGGCGTCCATCCAGGTAGATGCCTTCGGTGCGGAAGGTCGCGACCTCGACCTGCGTAGCGGCCTTATCGGGAGGAAGGACGATGATGACACCAAAGCTCTGCCCGACCGCCAGCGTGCGCCGCTTGCCGAACAACTCACGCACCTGTTCCGGGGTGGCGTTGGTGGCGACATCGAAGTCCTGAGCCTCGCGTCCCATCAGATAGTCGCGGACGCACCCACCCGCCCAGAGGGCCACATACCCCGCCGAGCGGAGTTGTCGCACCACCTCGGTGGCGAATTCGCGGGATGCCGTCGCACTGGTGGTCATCAATCGTCCTGAAGTGGTGTCAGAACAGGTATCTTAGCGATCTCCTGTCCAACGGAGAGGGGTGAAGGACAGGAACGCATGGCGATTGGGAGAGATCGATTGCGATGTGGATCGCCTGACAAATGTGGGGAACACTAATCGCCGCTAATCTGCACTAATAAGGCATAGCAAATGGCTTCGCGTCATGCAGGAGCCCGATCGCTTCAATCCGCCGCCCCTCTGGAAATTCTGAATGAGTGAAGATCGGTGGAAATGAGTGTTCCACCCCTCTTCCTGCCGCGAATCTCACCGTTCCCCGATCAGCGTTACTTCGTTTTCAGCTTGAGCAGAACACCTTCCACGACGCGGTCACTCGGGAAGATGACGACTTTCTCCAAATCGTTTAACCCTTCGAGGACTTCCGCCTCGTCGGAGTTCCGGTGTCCGATCTTGATGATGCGGCGATGGGCTTTCATGTCGGGGCCGACGGCAAAAACGGCCCAGTCCTGATCATGACGGAATAGAGCACTCATCGGCACCTTCAGCACATCTTCGCTGTGCCAGGTGACGATGCGGGACTCAAACCGGAACCGGTCACCGAACTGTTCCGGTACTTTGGAGACGAGATCGCCGATCACGTTGACGCGTTGTTCCTCGACGCCCAGTGCGGAGACTTTCGTAAAGGCCCCTGGCTCGACCAGTCGTACGCGGGCTTCGATCGGGGTGTCCCCGCCCCAATGCTCGATGTGCATCCTGGCACCGGGCAGAATCTTGACAGCATCGGTCGAGAGAACATCGACCTCGAGTTCCAGGTCGGTGGGATCGCCGATCTCCATCAGCTGCGCCCCGGCGGGGAGAACGGCAGCACTCTCCTGGAAGACTTTGAGGACCTTCCCTCGAATGGGCGCCACGATGTCCAGGTGCCAATCGCTGCCTGCTGACTCATCACCGGGTTTCGTTCGGATCAGGGCTGCTTCGGCCATTTCGAGTTCGAACTTGGCAATGTCGCGTCCGAACTCCGCCGAGTGGAACTCTTCGGATTTCATCCGGGCCAGCATCTGGGCATCTTCGACAGCCTGGTCATAGGTCGCCTCCCCCTGGCGCAACCTCTGTCGGCGGTCGAGCATCGACTTGGTCGATTCCATGGCCGCTTTGGCTGCAGCGGCGTTGGCCTCGGCACGTCGGATTCCAGACTCGGCGGCTTTCACACGGGCTTCCGCGGAGGAGCGGGCCCGGGGGTCGAGCAGGTCAGGATTCGTTGGCAGGACAGTCGCGAGCAGAGTCGTTCCCGCCGTCACCACATCACCGGGTTTCAGCACCACACGCTGCAACTGTCCGGCCAGCGGGGTCGAAACAACGTACTTTTCGCGGATGCGTGAGCGGCCATCTTCATTGACCGTGACCTCCAGAGGACCGTGTTTGACGGTCGACCAGTCGACATCCAGAGGCTGCGGACGAAATGAAAATCCAATCGCCACCACCACCGCGATCGTGAACAGCCAGGAAACGATTCTCCGAAACCGAGCCATGCTGTCGTTCTCTCAAAACACCTGCGGAGTGAGTCCCAGCTGTGATCCGCGAGACTCTCCGCAAAGACACCGCATAGCCAGTCAGGAGTTCACGGTTCCTGTTCACGGGAAAGTCAGTCAGAAGTCCGGCGATGCGAAGGAATCGTAGAAGGTCCGTCGACCTGGAAACAGTCCGGATGGTGCTCTGATGCCGTGACCGCTCGCAGAGCCCTGACCGAGGCGATCAAGGAGTCATCAGGCAGGCATGGTGCGACGAATGCCCTTGGAATGTTGATGTTGGTGGTGTGTAAGAGTCTTTGCCTCTGGTGTTTATGGCGATTTGTGCAGATTTGACTGTCCCTTGATCCAGTCGAACAAGCTGTCGCCGATCTGGAAGTAGCCTGTCTGGGCCGGGTGGACACTGTTGTTCTGCCGCGTCACTTCGACCGAACTGACGGCGTCCCGTTTGGTGGTTCCAGTGGGGTAATTGTTCTCACAATCGAGTCCCAGGTTGGTCGGGACAAGGAGAACGCCCGGACGATTGGCATACTCTGCCAGCAGTCGCTCGACCATGCGATGGATATTGCGTTTGTATTGCCAG
>CANJZR010000486.1 GCA_947479075.1 Planctomycetaceae bacterium | reverse complement strand
GGAAATTGCTTTCCCTGATCGGGGCCCGACAGAATTTCGAGGAACATCGCCACGCGAACAGCCACCTTCTGCCGAGGGGAGCAATACCATCGCTTTCAGGGGATCACAGCCACACCACGCCGCCAGTGTACCGCGCGACGTGAGCCCCTCCAAAGCCGCTTTCATCACAACCGTCCGAAGCGTGTGTTCGCCTGAAATGTCGGAGGTCCAACACTCCAGCTCCCTCGCCCCCGCAATCGACGTGGCCGTCGCGTTGCGAGTCAATGCGGGGGGAGAGGGCGGGGGTGAGGGGGATCTCGGCGAAAGCTCATCAAGCAGCCATCCCCCACACAAAGTCCTCGACACTCTCCCCCTCCGTCCGACTCCGTATCTGGCCGCTTCTGCCCCGTTCCCAACACTGAATTGACCCTGAAACCCGATGCAGCTACCATCCCACCTCGCCGAACGCGACCCGTTCCTGGAACGGGCCACGTTTCCATCGGGCTGTAGCGCAGCCTGGCTAGCGCACTTGCTTGGGGTGCAAGAGGTCGCAGGTTCAAATCCTGTCAGCCCGACTACAGGCGAAATCAAAATCCCGTTGTTGGTTGTGAAAGCAACCGGCAACGGGATTTGACCTTTTATGGGGTATCGGTCGCTGAGCTGTTTCTCCGCCGAGTGGCACGCTCTGACGGCTTTGCGGAAGGGCGTGGGAGTGCCCCGGTCACCGACGTTTCGATCCAGATCGCCATCTCTCATGCTCGCCATGAACCAGGGACATGCGATCCCAGTAACGTGCCTTGTCATCGCAGTTGCATCCAGAGTTCGCTCGATTCAACAATTGATTCCTGCAATGTTCACTCACCTTGGCAGGCCGCAAAGCCAGCCAACCGATTTCACTCTGCCCTTGAGACTTCACGCCGCGGAAGTAAATTATCTGATCGGCGAGACCATCACGTCCCTGCGACCTCTGGCCAAAGCGTCATCAATAAAGGCAACATCATGCGAATGGGAACGATTCTGGCACTTATGGCGCTCAGCGGGCTATCCGCAGCTTATGCAGATGACGGGCCGCCCGTTCGCGTCACCGTAGACAACTTTGAACGAGCGGAGACTGACAATTACCTGACCAAATTCGCGAAGGATGGTGGGTTCGGCAAGTTCAGCCACGAGCGCGAACTCGCGTCGATCGACAAGCAAACGGTAATCCGCCTCAACCGAGACACGCTTTACTCGTTCGGCGTGTTCGATCTGGAGGCAGCGCCGATCACCTTCACGCTTCCGGACGCGGGGAAGCGGTACATGGCCATTCAGGTCATCAACGAAGACCATTACGCGACTGAGGTGATCTACAAACCTGGCCAGCATACTCTCACCCAGGAGAAGGTCGGCACGCGATATGTCACACTCGCAGTCCGCACATTCGTGAATCCCAATGACCCGGCCGATGTCAAGACGGTTCACTCGTTGCAAGACGGCTTGAAGGTGGAGCAGAAGGACACGGGAAAGCTGCAGACACCGAACTGGGATCAAGGGTCGCTGAAGCAGGTCCGCGAAGCACTCTTAATGCTCGCGGCAGCCAATGGCGGGCTGGATTCGACTCACATGTTCGGACGGAAGAACGAGGTCGATCCAGTTCAGCACTTGATCGGAACCGCAGCCGGATGGGGAGGAAACCCGCCGTACGCAGCAATGTACCTGGGTGGCGAGCCGAAACAGAACGACGGGAAGTCGGCTTACACACTCACGGTGAAGGATGTGCCGGTGGATGGGTTCTGGTCGGTCAGCGTCTACAACAAGGAAGGCTTCTTTGAAAAGAATGCGAAGAACGCCTACACGTTCAACAATATTACTGCCAAGCCGAACGCCGACGGTTCAGTGACAATCCACTTTGGTGGCAACGAGAATGCGCTGAATTACCTTCCGATCATGCCGGGCTGGAACTACACCGTACGGATGTACCGGCCGCGCAAGGAGATCCTCGACGGCACCTGGAAATTCCCGGAACCAACGCTGGTGAAATAGAACGACGGACACCCACGTTTCCTGTGATCCTAGGCTGTCGCTTGCAGGCACAGCAGGGCAGAGACTTACTCAGCCACCCCCTGGACGCTGACCGGGAAGCGTTCTCACGGAACAGACAAACTGATCGCAGGCGAATAGAGTCACTGGACATTCACGGGGACAAAAAACGCTTGTCGATCTCGGGCCATCTCGGGCCTTCCACTCCACAACACGCCGCAGACAAATCAGGACGCAGAGGACCGCACATGAACCCGAGTGAATCTCGATGGGTGACTTTTTTCATTGCGTCCCTGTTCGCCGTTTTGGGGGCAGCCCGAGGCAGTCTGGCAGAGAATTCGGCAGTCACGCCGGTTCCTGGCGGTGGTGAGCGATGGATGGGGCGGCACGAGGCGATCAACCAGCGCGTGAAAGAGGACAAGGCCGACCTGCTGTTTATTGGCGACTCGATCGTCCAGAACTGGAAGTTTCCCGAAGACGGCAAACCGGTCTGGGATCAGTTCTACGGCAAGCGTCATGCAGCTAATCTGGGGATTACTGGCGATCGCACGGAGCAGGTGTTGTGGAGACTGACCCACGGCAATCTGGACGGCATCTCGCCGAAGCTGGCCATCATCATGATCGGTCAGAACAACGGGCCGTTTAACACAGCTGAGGAGATCGCCGAGGGGGTCACAGCTGTCGTCAAAACGGTGCGTGAGCGGACACCGAACACGAAAATCCTGCTGCTCGGGATCTTCTACCGGGGGGAAGAGCCCAACGAGGAACGGCAGAAGCTGGCCAAGACCAACACGATCATCGCCAATCTGGCGGACAACAAGACCATCCACTACATGGACATCAGCAAGATCTTTCTGCTGCCCGACGGCAAGATTTCCAAGGACCTCATGCCCGACTTCGAGCATCCCAGCCCCAAGGGATTTTGCGTCTGGGCCGAGGCCATCGAAACGAAAGTGGCCGAGTTGATGGGTGACGCAGGAACAGCGGGTCCTCCCAAGTGTTCACAGCCCTAGGGCAGTCAGCTCTGGTTGAATCCAGGTAGAGGAGTGCGATTGGCAGAAGAGGTATGCTTTGACAAACCTCTCACTGTGAAGACCTCTTTCGGCTCCGCCTCCCCGGTGGCCCAAAGCGGCAACCGGGCCACCAAGCGGGGAAATTGGATCCTGGATTTCAGTCATGACTTTACTTCTACGAGATCTGGCTCATAGTTGTCTATTCTTAATGATGATACTTGCCTGCCATGTTGGCGGAGTATTTGGACAAGTCCCAATAGAGCCAGATCTCAATCCTAAATATCCACAGAAATTGGTTGAATTGATCAAGGAGGAAGATTACATCGCCGCTGAACAAATCGCCATAATCAAGAATCCTGATGATCGATCTCTCCTCGCATGGTTGAGGATTCGCGAGGCTCTCGGTTACGAGAAGGCTGGCGATTTCGTGTCAGCCAGGAGGGAATCAGAAAATGTGATGTCAGATAGCCGCTCAGGAGTGAACCATCAAGGCCTGTCCGATTTGGCTGGAGCCAAGATCAAAAACTTTCATGAAAATGAAGAAGCGAGAAACATCAAGGATTACACTCCTGACATCCCGACCGCAGATATTCATGACACGAATGATCAAGAACAAGGAATAGGCCCCAGTACGGCTAGATTGCTACTCTACGCATTTATCTTGCTTCCGGGAGTTATGTGTTGGTTGTATTCCAAG
>CANJZR010000485.1 GCA_947479075.1 Planctomycetaceae bacterium | reverse complement strand
AGTCCGCCGTGGATATAGGAGATGTCTTCGAGGTGCTGCTTGATCGTCTCGCTGGAGAACTGCACGCGGCGGAAGATCTCGGCATCGGGGCGGAAGAAGATTTCGGTGCCGTGGCCACGGAAGGGGCGCAGCTGCTTGAGCTGGGTCGTGGACTTGCCGCGTTTGAACCGCATCTGCCACTCGAAGCCGTCGCGGCGGACGGTGGCGACGAGCTCCTCGGAGAGGGCGTTGACGACCGAGGAGCCGACGCCATGCAGACCGCCGCTGCGGGCGTAGCTCTTTTCGGAGAACTTTCCGCCAGAGTGCAGGGTGGTGAGGATGACCTCGAGGGCGGGCTTCTTGATCTTCTTATGGATGTCGACGGGGATGCCGCGGCCGTTGTCCTCGACCGAGATCGAGGCTCCGTCCTTATGCAGTGTGACCTTGATCTGGTCGCACTCTCCAGCCAGGTACTCGTCGACGGAGTTGTCGACGACTTCCCAGATCAGATGGTGCAGTCCCCGGGTATCGATCCCTCCGATATACATGCCGGGCCGCTGCCGGACAGCTTCCAGTCCTTCCAGGACTTCGATGTCATCAGCGGTGTAGCTGTTGCCGGTTTTGAGAACGGATGACATTCCGGAATCTTCCTTGACGGGGCTTCAGAAGCAGGGTGCAAGCCTTGGAACTTATCGACGGAAGGGGAGAAAGTCAAAAACGTCGCCGGTTGATACGTTGCGTAATTCGCTGAAGTCAAGCAGTAAGTGTTTGAGGTGTTATGTTTTACGGCCCGGACTCGTCCGGTGAATCGCTTCTTAAGGAGCTGGTATCTCCGGCCGACTGCCTGTTTAAGTTCGCCAGACCTCCTGCGCGTCTCAACCCTCCCGGTCTCTGAAGATCGCGCCTCGTTCTTCGTGCCGAGTAATCGGTTCCGCCCGGTCGGTCCTGACCAAACCTCTGCTGCCGGACTGTCGATGCAGAGAGAAACCGGAGTCCGGTTGTCGCGAGACCGGCGTGCGTCATTGTCTCAATCGATTCTGGAAATTTCTGGAAGAATGTGACTGATCGCTTGAATTCTGTCACCGCGGTGACAGAATTGGAGTGAATCTGGTGAAATCTGGTGGATGGAGAAGTTTCCCATGTTGCTCGACCAACGCCGTGGCAGCATTCGGGAATTCATCGAAACCAAGGGATTTGTCACACTTCACGAGATTGCCGAGTCGGTGGGAGTCAGTGAAAGCACGGTTCGACGGGATTTGGAATATCTTGATCGAACTGGGCAGATTCGACGGACTCGGGGAGGGGCTGCGGGAGTCGGGGAGGGATTGCCTCCCTTTGACGAACGCGAAAACCAGTCTCCCGGTGAGAAACAGCGGATCGGCCGCAAGGTCGCCGAGCTGATCCAGCCCGGCGAAACGATCCTGATCGACGGGGGGACGACGACCCTGCATGTGGCCAAACACCTGGCTGGCAAAGGGGTTCAGGTCGTCACGAACTCGATTCCGATCATCAATCAGCTGATGTCGGTGGCGGGGATCGATCTGGTGGTTCTGGGAGGGTACCTGTACCCGCGAACCGGGGTGGTGTTGGGGCCTCTGACGGTGGGGGCTCTGCAAAACCTGAAGGTGCGACGATTGATCTTCAGCGTCGGGGGCATTACCGAGGCAGGGTTGTTCAACCAGAACTCCCTGCTGGTCGATACCCAGAAGCAGATGCTGGATGCCGCAGACGAAGTGATTCTGGTGACAGACAGCAGCAAGTTCGGTCACTCGGAACTGGTTCATCTGTGCCCGCTGGACCGAGTTGACAAGCTGGTGGTCGACAACGGCCTCAGTGACGAATGGCGAAGGATCGTCGAGAAGAACGGAATCGAACTGGTGGTTGCGGAATAAGAAGTGGTTAGTCGTCAGTAATCAGTTTTCAGTTCCGATCGGAACGGAATGGTGATTGACCCGACGCACGCTGATTCTCCCCCACTGATAACTGAACACTGACAACTGAGAACTTCTTCCCCATGTCCATTTCACGCTCGGATGTCGAACGCATCGTTCGCGATGTTCTCTCCCGGCAGATCTCGGGAGGCCCAGCTGCCCCGGCAGTTCCGGCGACGAAGCCGAACCCGCTTGTGGTGAACATCTCGGCTCGGCATTGTCACCTGACCCAGGAGCATGTCGAAGTGCTGTTCGGGAAGGGACACCAGCTCAAGGTCAAGAAATGGCTCTATCAAGAGGGCTATTTCGCTGCGGAAGAGACCGTCGCCATTGTGGGCCCAAGACGCCGCATGTTGCCCGACGTGCGAGTGCTGGGACCATGCCGCGGCGACACTCAAGTCGAGCTGGCATTTACTGATTCAATTTCTCTGGGGCTCGATATCCCTGTTCGCATCAGTGGTGATGTAAAGGGGTCTGGAGCTGCGTTACTGGTCGGCCCCGAAGGGAGCATTGAGCTCAGTCAGGGCGTGATTCGTGCGATGCGCCACGTTCACATGAACCCCACAGAGATGGCCTACTTCGGTGTCAAGAGTGGGGATGCAATGCACCTCCGCATCGAGTCTCCAAGCTGTACCACGGTACTGGAGAATCTGGTTGTTCGCGGCGGCGATGCCAAGATCAAGCTGGAAGTCCACCTCGACACCGATGAAGGCAACGCAGTGAACCTGGAGAACGCGACCAAAGTGGAATTGCTCAAGGCTGTGCCTTGTGCCTGTCATGCTCACTAGGAATACGTGGGTCGATTGGGACTGACATCGTCTCGTTCTGATTGACTCGCTCGGTTTAAATAGTCACCCCCCGAACACTGAGTCCGTTGGTTCACCGACACGAATCAAGTTTTCTGTCGATCAACCATCAACCCTGAACAATCAACCATCCTTCCCCCCCCCCTGTTTCTGGAGTGTAGCCAATGGCCAAAATGGAAGCCCTGGGCATGATCGAGACCAAAGGTCTCATCGCCCTCATCGAAGCCGCAGATGCAGCCCTCAAGGCCGCAAACGTTCAAATGATTGCCTGGGACAAGATCGGTAGCGGTCTTGTGACCGGTTTCTTCGTCGGCGATGTGGCCGCCGTGAAGGCAGCTGTCGACGCCGGAGCCAGCGCCGCTGGTAAGGTCGGCGATGTTGTCAGCGTGCAGGTCATTCCTCGTCCACACGACGAATTGGCCAGCGTGATTCCTAAGTCGAAGGTGTCTGGCAGCAAGTCGCCTGCTTAAGGCAGAAGCGGATGGTTCAGGGCCTGGAGCCCAGGGCCAGAACGACTTCACTCACACACCCTCTCAAACATCACTCCGGCGCCAGGCCCTAGACCATAGGCCCTACGCCATCTTCCAAGGTTGTCTCACATGAACGAAGCTATCGGTCTCATTGAAACCAAAGGCTTGATCGCGCAGATCGAAGCCGCAGACGCCATGCTCAAGGCTGCCAACGTCACGCTGGTCAAGCAGATCAACATCGGCGGCGCATTCATCACCACGATCATCAAGGGTGACGTCGGTTCGGTCCGCGCCGCTGTCGATGCCGGTGCCGCAGCTGCCTCCCGCGTGGGCGAACTGATCTCCTCCCACGTCATTCCCCGTCCCGAGTCGGGCCTGATGCAGAACTTTATCTGAGGTGAAAGCTGTCAACGATCAGCTGTCAGCTTTCAGTGAAGAGGTGCTGGGACCCTGGAGGTTGCCATGCGGAGTTTTCGCGAGCTGAAGGTCTGGCAGAAAAGTCATTCCATCACTCTCGACCTCTATAAGGCAACAGCAGCTTT
>CANJZR010000484.1 GCA_947479075.1 Planctomycetaceae bacterium | reverse complement strand
GGATCGATGTAATGTTCGATGACATAAAATGAAAAGTAATAGAATCGACAGAAACACCACACGGCAATCGCATGCAGAACGAACGTGCGAAGAGTGAATGAATCGATCAACAGGATTCCGCTAGCCATGCATCCCGCCAGCAGGAACATCAAGCCTTTCGCAATTATCCATCCTGGATTCTTGAGGTCTCCGAGCATGAAGCGTCTCCTGGATACATCGCGTTTCGTTCTTTCAGCACTGTTTAATGCGCCGTCCAGACCAGCAACCGGCTCAAATCTCCCAACTGCTGCAACATCCGCACGCGAGACAGAGAGCTGTGAGTCCCAAAGGCTGGGGAGTATGCATGATTGTGGTCCACAATCGTAATCGCCTCGATCAGATCATCGAGTGTCCAGACCTTGCGCCCCTGCGACTCCGCGACCCATTTGGTGATCCAGAGCATCACCGAAACCACAAGCGTCATCGTTCGCATGCCATCGATCAGTGATTCACCATAAGCAGCTCGCCCGCACAGATGCAGCCCCTGAACCTTCACTCGCAGATAGCGAGTCAACAGCTGTTCCATCTCGGGGGACAGGCCACCATACGACTGATCCATTGCGGAAAACGGAACGGCAGACAGCTTGCGATGAGGAGCCGGAGTTAATCCCTTGCCTCGGGCGTAACGGATCCCCGACCAGAAGAACTCCCATCGCATCTTGAGCGTCGGCTTCGCTGCGAATGTGTCGTGACGGGCGTATTGCCCGGCCGCCAGCCGGAAGAGTCTTTGTCCGACAGCTGTCGGGTGCGAATCGGCATCGGTGACCTTCTCGTCGGCAATCCGATGTTCGCACTCCGCATAGAGCAACTCAATCATCGCCTTCAGCTTGTCACCTGTAAGGTGCGGGATCGGTGCCTGTTCGAGCAGCGATGACCATTCCAGAATTCTGCGCAGCCGCAAGACAAGCGGCGTCTGAGGCATGTCGAGCATCGCATCGAGTGCATCCACACAATCGAGGAATACGTCCCAGCAGACCGATTGCCCACGTACAAGTTCTGGCGGCGGGAGCGGTTTATAGTCCGGGGGGAGGACTTGCCTCGCCAGTTGGACAAGATGCTTCTGCTGGTCCTCGACGGGCTGCCCGAGATTCTTAACTACCGAGGGGCAGCTGAATCGCAAGCTGACGGTCAGACCTGCTCCCGCCGGATGAAATGCATAGGGATAGATCTGGCAGGCCAGCGGCTTCGCGGGTTCGCCAAACTTGGCATGGATACGGCACAGTCCGCGTTCATCCAGAAAGACACAACCGCCATCACTGCGTGTTGCCAGTCGTTTCTGGCCGCGCGGACCATCCGCCACGAAGAGGCTTTGTCCGGCTGGCCAGTCGGGCAGATCGATCCATTTCTGTCCGACAATCCGCTGTTCCTCGCTTTCAGTGACGTAAATTGCATGCTGCCGACAGCAACCGCCACAATTGTGACAGCTCCAATTCTGGATCGTCGGAAGTTCGAGTGAGATCGCAGCCATGCATAAATTCCGTGTTGGAACCGTCAGTGAGGACTTCTCAAGCGGGTCAGGGCGTCGCCAATCTGTCGATATCGCAACAGTGATCGGCCAGTTTCCCTCATCCGCAGCATCTGGCGGATGATGTCAGCACACCAGCATTGCCCGTCCCCGTCTACTTTGTCTGGAACTCCTGTTCAAGCACCGGCAACAGTTTGGCGTTCCACTGCGCGTACCCTTCCTGGTTGAGATGCAACATATCGGGCCGGAAGTATTTCTCCTGCGGTTCTCCCTGCTCATCCAACAAGGTACTGGCCAGATCAACGAACATGAGCTGTGGATCGCGGTTGCAGCGGGCCTTAAGCAGTGCATTCACTGCCTCCTGATCAAGTCGCAACTTTGCCCGTGACGGGCTGTACTTCACACTCAGGCAGATCAGCTTCGCATCTGGCAGGGCCTGTTTGTGCCGCGCGATCAGGTTGTCAAAGTCTGTCAGAATCTGGCAGGCTGTATGACCATTCGCCAGATCATTGTCTCCTTCATAGAGTACCACTACGCGCGGCCGATGCGGAGGCACGACCCGATCATAGTAGTGCGCTGCGGCCGCCATGTCGGAACCCCCGAAGCCCCGATTCACCGTTTGCAGGTCCGGGAACGAAACCTTCAGGTTCCACAATCTCGCACTGGAACTGCCATAGAAGACAACTCCCCCTGGCATGGGAGCTGATTCCTTGTCTTCCTTTTCAAATGCCGCAATGACCGGTTCCCATCGAGCGACGCTTTTGGCGTTGTCCTCAGCCAGGAGCTGGACGGAGCACGGCAAAGCGGCAACGCAGAAGGCGAATGTGACGATTGAGCGAAATCGCATGAGTTGCGAACTCCGTCTGAGGTGGAGGAAAACTGAACCTGTGATCCTACTGCCCCGCCATCAGATCTTCACGCTTAACCCCATTGGGATCGGTGTTCGTGACATTCTGAACGTCACGGTGGTCATCGGAGCCGGGCGACCAACGTGCCACCTGACCAGACTGCAGTATACTCAGACCAGATCGCTGAATTGGCATCGCAGGGGGAGATCATCAAGCTCTGTCTGACTGAGCCGACTGAATGGAACCGTCACAGACGTGAGTGCGACAGCCAGCGGTTGCGAGTGCGATTGATGGAATGTCTGGTGCTGAGCAGTGAAGCTGTGGAACCCACCTGTTACTGGAGGCGTATCGATGTTTGTGAGTCGCGCAGTCTTAGCCCGGCCATCGCGACTCCCACGCAGTGGATTTACGTTGATTGAACTACTGGTCGTCATTGCCATCATTGCACTCCTCATTGCGCTGCTCTTGCCAGCCGTCCAGCAGGCCCGCGCAGCTGCCCGTCGCAGCCAGTCTCGCAACAACCTCAAGCAGATCTGTCTGGCGGCCCATAACTTTTCCGATGTGCATGGCCATCTCCCCAACAGCGGCGGGTATGACTACGCCAACGGCTCGAACAACACCTCGCCTTATGTGACTGTTCAGAACAACGTGGAAATCCCCTCCCCGAACGTGTACACCGTGATCCCCGGCTATGGGAACTTCCGGCCACGCTGGGGTGATCCACGTCGTCTGCCTAAGCAGCAGCTGGGATCGACCTTCTATTCTCTCCTGCCTTTCCTGGAGCAGGCTGCTCTGTTTCAGGAACCGACGACCTGCATCAAGACTCCCGTGTCGGTCTTCCTGATGCCCTCACGGCGTTCCGGATTAACAGAGATCTCGGCCACTGATACCGTTTACCCCGGCTGGTCATACAGCGACGGTGGCCTTGGTCCCAGCTCGCGATCCGATTATGCCTCCAACGACACCATCTTCAAAACGACATATGCGGGCTGGGGATTCGTCTCCCGATTCCGCGATGTCACGGATGGCCCGTCCAACACCATTTTCTTCGGGGAAAAGGCCATGGCCCAGAAGGCCTACCTGACCGGCTCCATGTACTGGGACGAGCCGTGGATTCAGGGCGGAACTGGCGGGTGTGGTCGTTGTGGTGACGAACTGTATCCCGATGCGGTTCTCAACAACTTTCCTGACCGGGTCAGTGGAGCCGGTTGGACAGTCGGAGCTGAATCCTGTGGCGGTGGCAACTGGGGGACTCCCGATGCTGGTGGACCACAGTTTGCGTTCGGCGATGGAAGTGTCCGATCGCTGAGCTTCTCATTCGACACCAAGATTCTGCGTAGACTGATTCGCATGGCTGATGGCGAAACGGTGGAGTTC
>CANJZR010000483.1 GCA_947479075.1 Planctomycetaceae bacterium | reverse complement strand
GTTCAGCGAGGTGTTTCGAGTTCAGCTCCCGGAGTAGTTGCAACCCGTCACGCTCACTGGCTGCGGTCACAAGCGTTGCATCGGCGGGCGGGAGCAGGTCGTTGATCGGCGACGGATTCGCCATGTTGAGAGTCGTCCCCGCGTGCGAAGCGGGCAGGAAACCTGAACTGAAGTTTCCTCGATTGTTGTAAGGCAACCCGCGCGGGTCGGGCAGAACCACAAACGTTGGCAGGTTGTCGGTCAGTCGTCCCAAACCGTACGACACCCACGATCCCAGGCACGGGAAGCCAGGCAACAGGAAACCCGTGTTCATCAGGTAGCTGGCCGGGCCATGCACATTGGTCCGCGACTGCATCGACAGCACGAAAGCGATATCATCGACATGCCTGGCCAACTCGGGCATAACACTGCTGACCCAGCGACCACACTCACCATGCTGGCGGAACTCGAACGGCGACTTCATCACCTTGCCCGGTTCGCTCGTGGCGGCCTCGACCCGTAATCCATTTCCGGGGTTGAACTTCATGCCATGCTGCTTCTCCAGCTCGGGCTTGTAATCAAACAAGTCCATCTGGCTCGCCCCGCCGTTCATGAACAGCTGGATGACGCACTTGGCTTTGGCGGGATGGTGCAAGCCGACCGAGCGGTCGACGGTCGTAGAATCGGCCAGCAGCCCTTCACGCTGCAACAGTCCCGCGAGGGCGACGCCTCCGAACCCACCCCCAATCTTCCAGAGAGCATCGCGACGCGACTGTTGATGATGATCAAGATTCATCAATCATCCCTCTTCTTTCTGCTTCAGGTAGCTGGCCCGTCCTGTCCGATGCTCTTCCGGGGTCGGCTCCGCAGCCAGAGCGGCTTCGGCCGAGGCCGCTTCCGGGTTCATCTGAGCGAACAACCGCTTGAGGTACCCGACGCACCACCCGCATCCCGTCCCCGCTCCTCCGCACTCGCTGAGCTGGCTAGCACGCCGCATCCGGGATTTGTTGATCCGCATGTAGCTCAGCAGTTTTCGCTTGCTGACATGGAAGCACAAACAGACTTCGTCATCGAGTTCCATGTGGGATCCAAACTGTTTCAGTGGCGTTGTCGCCAATTGTCCATGACAACTCTATCCAGCACAACCAGAGAGGGTTGTCAGGGCCGATCTCGCTACAAACGCAACGCTCGCGAAGTACGGAACGAAAGAGAAACGTGGGGGTGTTTCTCTTGGTCATGGTTCTGCTCCGGTGTATGCTCAAGGGATGTTATTTGCTGGCTGTGGTAGGCGATGTGTCCCGGGTGATCTGGTTTGTCTTGAGCCCGGTGGCCGTTGGGATGGAGGAGTTGATCGATGCAGTTGCGGATCACCAGTCTGATCGCCCTGTTCCTCCTGGGGATGGTTGGCCGGGGCGTCAGTGCCGAACCAACGGAGACGCCGACGGCGGATCAGTTGAAATACTTCGAAACCCATGTGCGGCCGTTACTCGTTGAAAAGTGCTACCGCTGTCACAGCGACCAGAAGCAGAGCGGACAGCTGCGAGTTGATTCTCGCGAGGGGCTGTTACTCGGCGGCGAGTCCGGGCCAGCTGTCGTGGGGGGCCATCTGGAGGAGAGCCTCCTGCTCGAAGCGGTGAATTACAAATCATTACAGATGCCGCCCGACAGTAAGTTGTCTGAGGAGCAGATCGAGTACCTGACCCGGTGGGTCGAGATGGGTGCCCCGTGGCCAGCGGGTGAAAAGGTGGCTCCATCCCGCTCCCCGGGGCGAGAGATCAGTGAGGAAGATCGGAGTTACTGGGCCTTTCAACCGGTGAAGCGGGTCGTGCCTCCCCAAGTTGAGGGCGATGCCTGGAGCCGGACAGAGGTCGATCGTTTCATTCTCGCAAAGCTGAAAGAAGCTCAGCTGGAACCGGCTCCCGAGGCCGATCGGGTGACGCTGGCGCGGCGAGTCGCACTCGATCTGACGGGGTTGCCGCCCAGCCCACAGATGATGGACGCCTTCCTGTCGGACACCTCGGATACGGCTTACGAAACGCTGGTTGATCAACTGCTCGCTAGTCCACGTTACGGCGAGCAGATGGCTCGGTCCTGGCTCGATCTGGTGCGGTATGCCGAGTCGGATGGGTACAAGCAGGACACCTACCGCCCGAATTCGTGGCGTTACCGCGACTACGTCATTCAAGCGTTCAACAGCGACAAGCCTTACGACCGGTTTGTGATGGAGCAACTGGCTGGGGACGAGATCGATCCACACAACCCGGAAGCTCTGGCGGCGACAGGGTACTGGAGAAACGGGATCTATGAGTACAACCAGCGCGATGCTGCAGTGCAGTGGCGGGCGATCCTGGAAGATGTGACCGAGACGACTGCTGATGCGTTTCTTGGGCTGGGGCTGGGGTGTGCGAAGTGCCACGACCACAAGTTTGATCCGCTGCTGCAGAAGGACTACTACCGGCTACAGGCGTTCATGTGCAACATTTCGTTTCTGGATGAGCGTCCATTGGCGACGCCCGAGCAGATCGCTGAATATCAGAAGCAACTAGCTGGCTGGGAAGAGGCGACCCGCGCCGTGCGAGCCAAGATCGATGCGCTGGAACAACCTCGCCTGAAGCCCATTGTGGACCTGGCCATCAGCCGGTTCCACGTAGACTTCCAGGCGATGTATCACAAACCCGCCCAGGAACGAAACTCATACGAGAACCAGATTGCTCATCTCGTTCACCTGCAGATCCTCGAAGAATACCCCCAACTCGATAAGAAGTTTCCGAAGGACAGCCCCGAGCGGGCGGAGTGGGAAGCATTGAAGAAAGAGCTGGCGACGTTTGATTCGATCAAGCCGAAGCCGCTGCCGACAACGTTAACGGTCCAGGACTTTGGCAAGCTGGCACCCGTGGTCCATGTGCCCGATCGTCCACGACTGGGCGATGTGTTGCCGGGATTCCCCTCAGTACTCGATCCAAATCCGGCGACGATTGAGTCAGTGGCTGACGGGGTCTCGACCTCGGGACGGCGGACCACTCTGGCGCGGTGGATTGCCTCACCGACAAACCCGCTCAGCACGCGCGTCATCGTCAATCGGCTCTGGCAGCATCACTTCGGAACGGGTCTCGTCGCGAGCGTCAATGACTTCGGCAAGCTTGGGGAACCACCGACACATCCGGAATTACTCGACTGGCTGACCAGTGAGTTCGTGGCCCAGGGCTGGAGTATGAAGAAGCTGCATCGGTTGATCGTGCTGTCGGCGGTTTACCGTCAGTCGAGTCGACACCCGTACAATCTGGCGATGATGGATTCGGGAATGCAGATCGACCCGTCGGACCGGCTGTTGTGGCGATTTCCGATTCGTCGCATGGTGGCTGAGCAGATCCGGGACAGCATGCTGTCTGCGTCGGGGGAACTCGATCTGACTGAGGGCGGGGCGGGATCTGACATGACGGCCAGCCGTCGTTCGGTCTATCTGAAGACTCTGCGGAACAAGCGTGAGCCACTCCTGGAGGCGTTCGATCAGCCCGACCGCATTGTGGGAACCGGGTCTCGGAACACGACAACGAGTCCGACACAGTCGTTGCTCATGATCAATGGCGAATGGACTCTGCAACGGGCGAGTCACCTGGCGGAGCGGGTCCAGAAAGAGATCCCTGGTGGGGACGACAGCCAGATTCGCCAGGCCTTCCGTATTGTCTATGCCCGCGATCCGAGCGAAGCTGAAATTGGCCGGGGGCTGGAGTTCCTGGCCCAGGCCCGTAGTC
>CANJZR010000482.1 GCA_947479075.1 Planctomycetaceae bacterium | reverse complement strand
TTCCCGGCTCGCATTCCACATCGGCGAGCTCACGATCCAGCTGCGACAGCAGTGGTCTGACAGTCGAGAATTGATTGAGTGCCAGCTGATTGCGGATCAGTCGAGCCACGGCAGGCCCTCGCAGCTGGAGCTGAGGCGACTCACTCAACGTCCATAACACCCGCTGGGCGAGGAACTGGTCGAACTGATTGATCAGTGCGAGCTGCAAATGCAGCTCAGGAGCCAGGTCGACGCCGAGCACCCTCGCGGCCAACTGTTTCTGCGGATAGTCGAGTGGTGCCAAGGCAGTCTGAATGGCTGCGAGCATCTCTTTTTGCTGAGCCTCATTCGCCAGCGAATACAGACGAGTCAACCGCCCTCGCAGCCAGCGGTCGTGACGGATCTGGTGGTCTGAGGCCACATTCTGCAGAGCATCCGTGCGACCCACAGTGGGAATCAATTCGAGGTACTCACGAAACGCCGCGAGTGATTCGCCCGACTGTTCCAGCCCTTCGGCCAGTATTTGATTCAGGAGTCGTTTCTGGTCGGGATCGGTGACAGTCCTCTTTAACTCGTCGGCGAGGCCACGCGACCCCTGGTAGTCCGCCTTCAATCGCTCCAGCTGGGACCAGACGTACAGCTTCCGAGTGGCCGGGGAATCCTGAATCGCCAGTGACTTCTGCAGGAGTTCAATCGCTTCGGCCTCCTTCCCCTGGAACAGCAGCAGTTCGCCCTGCTCCGCCAAGGCCTGAGCTTGCTTTGCGGGATCATTGAGGTTGCGGGCGATGTCCGCTTTCACATCCGTGAGCGATCGGTAACCAATCAGTTCCGAGGTGGTTTGCATCAACAATCGGCCACGAGACGAAACCAGACTGCCCGCATGGAGTGACGGAGGGAGGTCCGAGCGCGAGACAACTCGCCCGGTTTTCATTTCAATCGCGAGAACTTCATTCGACGTGACCGGTAGCAGATAGTAATTCCCACTGACGACTCCCCGTCCAGCGGGGGGAGCAATCTCCTGGCTCCAGATAAACTTTCCATCCGCCAGACTGAATGCCTGAATGGTCCGTTCTCCGACGACAAGACAACGCCGGTCAGTGCAGGCAGCGACGAACAGTGAATCCCCGCGTGGCAATTCCCACACAGGCACACCCGTCTCCACATCGAAACAATAGAGCTTGTTGGTCTCAGCTGCCGGAAGCAGCACGCGACCGGCAGTCAATATCGGTGAATTGTCGAGCCAGCGTCTCTGGCGAATCAGGTTGTTCAGCAGGGAATCATTCTGCAGTCGATCGCCCCGCATACGCATCAGCGCGAAATTCTGCGGATTCGTCGGCCGCGGGGTGTACTGATACTGTTGGATCCACACCAAACGTCGAAGGAGCGGGTCGACAGCGACAACCACTCCCTCCCCTGTCGGGCAGATCAGCAGTCCCCCCGCATAGGCGGGCGACAACCCATACAGGCGGCGAGTCTCGTCGTAGTCGATTCCTTTTTCCGGATTCAACATAGGCAGTGACCAGTTCGGCTCCCCATTCTCGGGCGAGAGCGAGAAGAGCCGGATCTGCCCCTTCTCCTCGGCCAGCGTAAACAATTGACCGTCTACCGGGAGCGGAGCTCCCAGAAAGAAGGCACCGGCCAGGTTCAGCGACTCCCCCGTCTCCTGACCATCCTCATCCCTCCGAATCGCGCCGGCGGGCCCCCCCGCTTCCCACTTCAACAGCCCCGTGGCCAGGTCATACGCCAGCAGCCGGTTTTCACGAGGAGGGATCAACTCCTGCGGCGCTGGGACAGCCCCGGGACGAATCATCATCTGCCGCTTGTGGGCTCCGATCATTCCGGTACTTGAAATCGAGTAGACCTGCTGACCATCGCTGGAGAGAGCCGCACCGGTCTGGTTCAGCCAGGCACGCTGGCCCAGATAGATGGCCACCAGACGGTTCTGCAGCTGATCAGATCCGAGACTCTGGTAATTCCTCCATGTCCAGTAGAGGAACGTTTCATCTCGCACGACGCCCGACCAGCGGAGCTCGCCCGTTCTGGCATCCAAGGCCTTCACCGATCCCAGTCCCTGAACCAGAACCGTGTCTCCCACGACCAGCGGAGCGCCGATCACCAGTGGGGTGGTTTTCGTGGCGTCGAACAGGTCACCCTGCAGGTAGGCCTTCTCGAGTTCCATCAGAAATGTCAGAAACTCGCCCTCCCGACCGGGAGCGAAAAAGGTGTCGTATTCATCAATGAGCGGGTAGGACCAGTATCCACGCAGAAGGGGAGAAACGGGCTCACCACTTCCCCAGCGTCGAGGGTGCCCTCCTGCAAACTTCCAATCACCCACTCGCTGCGGAATCAGTGACGGAGTCGGCCCAAACACTTTGTCCAACCAAGCGGAGTCTGGCATCGGCGGAGGCGTGATGTTGCGTCCCTCGTCAACCAGCGGCCCGGCCTGGGCCAGAGCACTCAATTCCGGCAGATGCTTTGCCGCAGCGCCGGGCTGATTCGCCTGCGTCCAGGCCCGGGTAATCCGCAACAGGAGCCCGACGCGTTCCGGTCCCGGTTCCATATGCACCAGCAATCTTTCCCAGAGCCGGGCCGCCAACGCGGTCTCTCCCTGATCGAAAGCGAAATCGCCCGCAGTCCGAATCGCCTCAGCTGCCGCCAGCGTGAGCGGGTAAATCCGGGCCACATCGAGCAGCTCCGTGAGATTGCCCTGCTGGCGGGCTGACTCCAGCCTTTTGGAAGCCAATTGTTCGTAGCGGCGGCGATACGTTTCAATGGCCTCAGGCGGCATAGACCAAAGCAGGGACTCGGCTCGTTCCAGAGTACTTCTGGTCGGCTTCATTCCCTCGACTTCAAAATGATCCTCGATCAGTTCCAGCAGAGGTTGAAGCGTATCGATCGCCGATTCGTAGTCCTGCGAATTCAAAGATTCGCGAGCCTGATTCAATTCAATCAGTAGTCGTGTTTCGCGCGGCAGCTGGTTCAGCAATCCCTGCTCGGGGTTTGTTTCCAACTGCTGTCCGAACTGACCCCCAAATTGTGCGGACGCAGTTGTGGTGGTTAACCAGAGCAATATTGCACCGATTGCCACCCTGCCCCATCCGATTCGTGGTCGTCCGAGACCTGCCATACTTTCCGCTCCTGGATGACCGGGCCTGAACATCCGAGACCGAGCTGATCTGGAATCCAGACGCGAAGCGCGGACAGCAATGTCCGCTTGCAGGCTGTCCTGTCCGAGAACACCCATGCAGTCAATTAGGGCCGGCGGGACTCGAACCCACGACCAAGCGATTATGAGTCGCCTGCTCTAACCGCTGAGCTACAGCCCCTCATCACCTCGGAAACTCGAAGCGTGAATGATCATCGTATGATTCTCACCGACCTTTCTCCAGTGCGGTTCAAGGATTGACGGGCGGAGGAGGGACGATCACACTCATTTTTCACCTTCATTCAGTTTCGAGAAGTGCTCAAGGGAAATGTCATGCGGGGATGCACGCTGGTGATCTGGGGATGTTTTGGCCTCGGGGTGGGCTTGTGCTTCGGCCCAGCTGCTGTGGCCCATGACGGTCCGGAGGCTCACTCGCACAAGGTCGCCGATGCCGAGATTCACAAACCCACGCCAATCCCCTCTCGAATTGTTCTCACCTGGGAGGGAGATCCTGCCACCTCCGCTGCGGTGACCTGGCGAACCTCGTCTGAGATCCAGCAAGGCATCGCTCAGATCGCGGTGGCGACCGATGGTCCCGGGTTTGCAAAGACG
>CANJZR010000481.1 GCA_947479075.1 Planctomycetaceae bacterium | reverse complement strand
GCACAGCAGGGCCTTCGCATACTCGCGGTTCAGGCGGGCAATGTGCGACACCGAGACATTCGCCGGGCAGGCGGCTTCACACTCGCTGGTGTTGGTGCAGTTGCCGAACCCTTCCTCATCCATCTGGCCGACCATTCCCAGGACGCGGCTGGCTCGCTCTGGCTCGCCCTGCGGCAGCTGGGCGAGGTGTGACACCTTGGCGGAGACGAAGAGCATCGCGGATGCGTTCTTACAAGCTGCCACGCACGCACCACAGCCGATGCATACAGCTGCGTCGAGCGATTCTTCCTGAACATTCTTCGAGATCGGGACGCTGTTGGCTTCGGGAGCCTGACCCGTACGGACCGACACGTAGCCGCCCGCCTGGATGATGCGATCGAACGCGGAGCGATCGGTGACGAGGTCGCGGATGATGGGGAAGGCCTTGGCCCGCCACGGCTCGATAACGATTGTCTGGCCGTCGTGGAACCGTCGCATGTGCAACTGACAGGTGGTCGTGCCACTGTCTGGTCCGTGGGCCTGGCCATTGATGACGAGGCTGCACGCTCCGCAGATGCCTTCGCGGCAGTCGTGGTCGAAGTTGACTGGCTCTTCGTTCCTGGACACCAGCTGTTCGTTCAGGATGTCGAGCATTTCCAGGAACGACATTTCCGTCGAGATCCCGGTGAGCTTGTAGTCGTGGAACTCGCCTCGCGATGCGTTGTCTTTCTGACGCCAGACACGCAGGTTGAGGTTCAGGAGTTTTTCGCTGGAATGGCTCATTGTGATGGATCCATGAAAGTTCGGCGGTCGGGTCGAGGGTGGTCGCCGGGACTGGCGTCCCGCTCGAATCGCGGAATCGAACTTCCTTACTTGTAGTTGCGGACCTGAAGCGGGCAGGCTTCGAACTTCAGTGGCTCAACATGTCGCGTCTGCGGTTTGTTGTCACCCTGATACTGCCAGGCTGCCACGTGCGCGAAGTGCTCGTCGTCACGCTTGGCCTCGTTCTCGGGTGTCTGGTGTTCTTCGCGGAAGTGACCTCCGCACGACTCTTCACGAGCGAGGGCATCACGGCACATCAACTCGGAGAACTCCAGGAAGTCAGCCACGCGACCTCCCAGTTCCAGGCTCTGGTTCAGGTTATCGCTCGAGCCGGGCACATTGACGTTCCGCCAGAAATCTTCCCGCAGAGCTGCAATCTTGCTGATCGCGGACTGCAGGCCCTGAGCATTGCGTGACATTCCGCAGTTGTCCCACATGATGTGGCCCAGCTCGCGGTGGTAGCTATCGACCGATCGCTTCCCGTCCACATTCAGCAGACGCTGCAGCTTCAGGCGGGCCTCCTCGGCCACTTCGCGGAAGCGAGGATGAGCGTCGGTGACTTCCGGCAGCTTGCGAGTCGCCAGATGGTTTCCGACGGTGTACGGAGCGACGAAGTATCCGTCAGCCAGCCCCTGCATCAGAGCGCTCGCTCCGAGGCGGTTAGCTCCATGGTCGGAGAAGTTCGCCTCACCCAGCACGAACAGGCCGGGGACAGTGCTTTCGAGGTGATAGTCGACCCACAGACCACCCATCGTGTAGTGCACCGCGGGGTAAATCCGCATCGGCGACTCGTAGGGGTTCTCGTCGGTAATCTTCTGGTACATGTGGAACAAGTTGCCGTACTTGCCCCGGATGGTTGCTTCGCCCTGCTCTTTGATGGCCAGACTGAAGTCGAGATAGACCGACTTCTTGCTACTGCCGACTCCAAATCCGGCGTCGCAGCGTTCCTTGGCCGCACGGCTCGCCACGTCGCGGGGAACCATGTTGCCGTAGGCGGGATAGCGCCGTTCCAGGTAGTAGTCGCGATCTTCTTCCGGGATCTGCGAAGCGGAACGGGTATCGTTTGCCTGCTTCGGCACCCACACTCGTCCGTCATTGCGGAGGCTCTCGCTCATCAATGTGAGCTTTGACTGGTGGTCGCCGGTAACGGGAATACAGGTCGGGTGAATCTGGGTGTAACAGGGGTTTGCAAAGAATGCCCCGCGCTTGTGAGCACGCCAGGCAGCTGTCACGTTACAGCCCTTGGCATTCGTGGACAGGTAGAACACGTTGCCGTAGCCGCCGGTACAGAGCAGCACCGCATGAGCGGCGTGGGTTTCAAGCTTCCCGTTGGCGAGGTTGCGGCAGACGATCCCGCGAGCGACTCCATCGATCGTCACCAGATCGAGCATTTCGCGGCGGGCATACATCTGGGCCTTACCCGCTGCGACCTGCCGCATGAGGGCCTGATAAGCACCGAGCAACAGCTGCTGTCCCGTCTGGCCCCGACTGTAGAAGGTTCGCGAGACCTGCGTTCCGCCGAATGTGCGGTTGGCGAGTGTGCCGCCGTATTCACGGGCAAAGGGCACGCCCTGCGCCACGCACTGATCGATGATGTTCGCGCTCAGCTGGGCGAGGCGGTAGACGTTCGACTCGCGGGCGCGGAAGTCGCCGCCCTTGACGGTATCGGTGAACAACCGCCACGTCGAATCGCCGTCGTTGTGATAATTCTTCGCGGCGTTGATTCCGCCCTGAGCAGCAATGCTGTGAGCCCGGCGAGCGGAGTCCTGGAAGCAGAAGACTTTGACCTTGTAGCCCAGTTCGGCCAGTGACGCAGCTGCCGAAGCCCCCGCCAGACCGGTTCCGACAACGATGATCTCGTACTTGCGTTTGCTGTTCGGGGCAATCAGCTTGATGTCCCGCTTGAGGTTGTCCCATTTCTGCTCGATGGGACCGCTCGGAATGCGGGAGTTCAGGAGAGTGGACGAGTCGGAGCTCATGGTCGGGTGACTCTCATGGCGACTGTGGGTCGCGGAAATCGTGGTCGGGTAGGAGAACCGGAACCTGACGAGACTGCCCGTCAGGGCTGGCTGCTCGGGGCTGCCGGGACCGCGGTTGCTGGGTGAGCTGCAGCTTCGGGGGACTCCGCATGCTGAGCGGCTCGTTCGCTCTCACTGCGACGGGCTCGTTCCCCGTCCCAGAAGATGAAACTTCCGAAACCAACAGTGACGAACACGGCGAAGGCCTTGCCCAGCACTTGAATCGTCGGGGTGTACTTAGGATGGCGAAGTCCCAGTGACTGGAACGCGCTCGCGAATCCGTGGGAGACGTGCAGCCCGACCGTCAAGGCGGCAATCCCGTAGATCACCTTGCGGGACATACTGCCGAGAATGCGTTGTGCCTTGGCAAACGGGTCAGCAGCCCGCATCGCCTCGTCAGCGAAAACCTCAAACTTGAAGTCGCACAGATGGATGCACAGGTAGCCGAAAATCACGGCTCCACTGATGAACATCGTCGTGTCAGGCGATAGACCGAGGAAGTTGATCACTCGGCCCTGAATCTTGGTCTGCTTCATCGCATAACCCTGACTTCCTCGAGCAGCCCGGTTTTCCGCAGCTGTCGTGAAGGCCAGGTAGATATGCAGCAGCATCGCTCCGAACAGGCCGATTTCGGCTACGACCAGCAAGGCCGCGTTCTTGTGCAGGGTTTCCGCGTAGGTGTTATACGCGTGGGGCCCCACATACAGGAGCAGGTTTCCGGCGAGGTGCATCACCAGGAAGAAACACAGGAAAAGTCCTGTGCCCCCCATGACGAATTTCTTCCCGACCGATGATCGCAGCGTGGCGAGCAGCCAGTTCAAGGTCCGCTCCTCTTTGGGCAATGTGCCATCGCGTCCCGCCCGTAAAGAGACGGGGCACGAGCGGCGTCGTTCTCGAATCAGTAACTACCGAAGTATAGGG
>CANJZR010000480.1 GCA_947479075.1 Planctomycetaceae bacterium | reverse complement strand
TCGTTCGTCGAGATGCTGTTCATGCCGAACTGCGCGAACCTGAGCGAGCAGATCCGGACTGGGAATCTTGACTTCGCTCTGGTGAAACCGATCGATACGCAGTTCCTCGTTTCGTTCCAGACGGTCGATATCTCACTGCTGGCCCAGGTTATCATCTCATTGGGATTGCTGACTTACTCGGTCGTACAGACGCATGTGACCGTGACCTTCGGCAGTGCGATCATGTACGCGTTTCTCGTGCTGGTGGCTGTCGGTTTCTTCTATAGCATGATGATCGCACTCGCGAGTGCGGCGGTCTTCATGGGACGAAACCAGGGGCTGTATGACTTCTGGTTCTACGTCACATCGTTCGCCCGCTACCCCGGCGACGTGTACCGCCAGGGCCTGGCAGGCGAAATCTTCTGGTTCGGGTTTTCGTTCATCATCCCGATTCTGCTGGTCGTGACCGTCCCGTCCCGCCTGTTCCTCAACAAGGCCCTCACTCCTAACAGCTGGGTCGTACTTCTCGCACCGGCCATGACCGCGGTCAGCTTGTGGGGATCACGCAAAGTCTTCCAGTGGTCACTGAGCCACTACCGCAGTGCCAGCAGCTGAGGGGTGTGTGGCTCCGGAGTCCGAAGATCAAAGAAAGCTGGAACACTAATCGACACTAATACACACTCATCCGGAAGGTCCATTGAGAAGAGCACCAGCGACACACCCTCAGCCAGTCTCCGGATTAGTGTCCATTAGTGAAGATTAGTGTTCCCCCCCTCCCCATTTCTTCCCACAAATCTCGTCCCGACAGTTTGAAGCCTGTCACCCTCCGGATGTTTCATGCGCTTCCCGACTCCCCTTCTTCAGCAGTGCTGGTTCCTCGCCGGGCCGACAGCGAGCGGTAAGACTGCCACGGGGATTGCGCTCGCCAAACAGATCGGGGCCGAGATCATCAGTCTCGATTCGATGACGATCTACCGCGGGATGGATATCGGGACGGCCAAGCCAACACTCGCAGAACGCGACGGTATTCCGCATCATCTGCTCGACATCAGAGACCCTCACGAAGAGTTCTCGGTCACGGAGTACATGGACGCCGCCCTGTCTGCGTGTGAGGCGATTGTCTCGCGCGGACGGATTCCACTCTTCGTCGGGGGCACCGGGCTCTACCTGCGTTCGCTGTTGCGAGGTGTGTTCGAGGGGCCGTCGGCAGATGAGCCTCTCCGGCAGGAACTGGAATCCTTCGCTCAGCAGCACGGCCCCGAAGCACTCCACACCCGGCTGGCCGAGGTCGATCCCGTCACAGCTGCCCGGCTGCATCCCAATGATGAGCGACGAGTGGTGCGGGCTCTGGAGATCTTCCAGCTAACGGGACAACCCGCGTCAGACTTGCACCAGGAGGGGCCGCTGCCGCCCGATCAACGACCGCGTCACATCTACTGGCTGAACCCGGAACGTGACGCACTGCGTGACCGCATCAGTCGGCGAGTCGACGCCATGATTGCAGCGGGTCTAGTCGATGAGGTCGCTCAGATCCTCAAAACGCCACACGGCATGGGGAGAACTGCTCGCCAGGCCCTAGGCTACCGCGAAGTACTGGCCCATCTGGAGAAGGGCCAGCCGCTGTCCGAGGCCCTTGAACGGCTGATCATCCACACCCACCAGTTTGCCAAACGCCAGCGGACCTGGTTCCGCAATATTGAAGAAGTCACGCCGATTCCCCTGACGGGAACGGAAAGCGTCGCGGAGATCGTCTCTCGAATCACACACTTGATCCGGAACGAGCCGGGTGGTGTAATCGATTGAGCTACGATTGACCCGATCTGCTGTGGTGACAGATATGTCTCAATTGATCGTATTGGTGCTCATTGGTGTCGTGTTTTATTGCGTGTGGAGACGTGGGCCGAGTGCCGCGAATTCGACGCTCTTTATCCGCATTCGACAGGGACAGATGGTCGTCGAACGCGGACACCTTTCGCCGGATAGTCGACATCGCATCGCGGAAATCATTCGCGATGAGCAGATCGAACGCGGTGAAATTGCCGTCTCGCAGCAGCGACGAGTCACCCTTTCGCGTCAGATTCCGCTGCAATGCCATCAGCTGTTGAGGAACATCGTCCTGACGGATGGGTAGCCATTCGGGCAATGCCAACGTCGTCGGTCCCGGCGGAATTCCCCGACACGGTACGGAGTTTCTCTCTCGCCCCATACACTCCAGACAGATTGGATCGGCTCACTCGGAGTGTGTGGAATGACTGCGCCTGACAGGGATGAACTCGCGGCCCGCTATCTGGACCAGCTGCCCTACCCGCCCTATCCGGTTCAGGAAGAGGCTCTGCTGGCCTGGTTTACCTCTGATCAGGGAGTCCTCGTCTGTGCCCCGACAGGGACCGGTAAGACGCTGATCGCCGAAGCGACTCTGTTCGAAGCGCTGCATACGGGCAAGACCGCCTACTACACGACACCGCTGATCGCCCTTACCGAGCAGAAGTTCCGCGAGATGCAGGAAGCGGCCGTCCGCTGGGGATTCAAAGCCGAAGATGTCGGCCTGGTCACCGGAAACAGGAGAGTGAACCCTGATGCCAAGGTGCTGGTTGTTGTGGCTGAGATTCTGCTCAACAGGTTACTGAACCCCGAGACAGCCCACTTCGAAGATGTCTCCGGCGTGGTGATGGACGAGTTTCACAGCTTCAACGATCCCGAACGTGGGGTCGTGTGGGAGCTATCATTGGCACTGCTGCCCAAGCATGTGCGTTTGTTGCTGCTGTCCGCGACGGTGGGAAACTCGACGGAGTTCCTGATCTGGTTGCAGGCGAAACATGGACGACGACTGGAGCTGGTCCAGGGAACGGAACGCAAGATCCCGCTGACGTTCAACTGGATCGGTGACACGCTGCTGGCCGACCAGATCGAGTTCATGGTCGAACACGAGAACACTCCCGCGTTGCTGTTCTGTTTCAACCGCAACGAGTGCTGGGACGTGGCCGAACAGCTGAAAGGTAAGTCGCTCCTTGCCAGTGGACAACAGAAGCTCCTGGCTGGCTATCTCGACCAGCACGACTGGAAAACAGGAGTGGGGCCCCGGCTGAAACAACTGCTGTTTCGTGGAGTGGGGATCCATCACGCGGGTCTGTTGCCGAAGTATCGGCGACACGTAGAAGAGCTGTTCCAGAAGAAGCTGTTGTCAGTGTGTGTGTGTACCGAGACGCTGGCTGCCGGGATCAACCTGCCAGCGCGATCCGTGGTGCTGACGACATTGATGAAGGGGCCACCGGGGCGGAAATCGATCGTCGATGCCAGTTCAGCGCACCAGATCTTCGGACGTGCGGGACGGCCGCAGTACGACACTCAGGGGTTCGTCTTCGCTCTCGCCCATGAGGACGATGTCCGACGGGCGAAGTGGCCGGAGCGGTACGATCAGATCCCGGAAGACACAAAGGATCCGAACCTGATCCGGGCCAAGAAGGCCCTCAAGAAGAAGATGCCCAAGTTGCGGCCGAATGAACAGTATTGGAACGAACAGCAGTTCCAGAAACTGATCATCGCCCCACCCGGCAAGCTCGCGAGCAAGGGCCAGCTGCCGTGGCGATTGCTGGCGTATCTGCTGAAGCTGTCGCCCGATGTGGGGCGGTTGAACACGTTCGTGCGGAAGCGGCTGCTCGATTCAGCATCCATGGAGCGGGCGGAGAAGCGGCTCCAGGAGATGTTGTTGACATTGTGGGGCGGCGGCTTCGTGACGCTCGATCCTCCTCCACCGGGCGAGCTGAAACAGCTGA
>CANJZR010000479.1 GCA_947479075.1 Planctomycetaceae bacterium | reverse complement strand
TACCCGGTTCTCCGAACAGAAACATTCCGCGGCCCGAGTTGATCGCGGGGCCGAGACGCTCGAACATCTCGGTCGAGATCAACAGGTCCGAGAACGCCCGCGTCAGGTCCTCTTCGGTGACCGACTGATTGGCGATCGTCTGGGCCTTCATGGCCTTGAGATAGTCATTCAGGACGACGGGAGCTGCGCCGTTATAGCCGCATTCATCCACGTAGCGACGGGCACGTTCGCGGCCGAAATCGACGAGCGCGAAGTTGTAGTCGCCCATCTCTGCGGCCCCCTTGTAGGCGACCAGCTGATCCTTCTTCCACTGCTTCATCAGTGGTTCAATGATCTGGAACGGGAGTTTGACTTGAGCACAGATTTCCCGCCCGGTGGCTGAGCCTTTCTGCAGCAGGAACTTCAGAACGAGCCGTTCGATCTCCTCTTCATTCAGTCCCGATTCCTCGACCGATGTTGGCACGCGGGGCGAGTAGGCTCCTGTCGCGTTCGATGACCCACCGAGCAGGCTTTCCACACGCTCAAAGAGTTCCTCGAGATGTCGGCTGCCACGAAGTTCTCCGGTTCCCCTGTTCAGGATCTTGATGTCTTCTGGCAGGGGAGTGGCATCGTCGACTTTCTTGGCCATCTCCGCTGCAGTGGCCGTGGCGTTCGGTAGTGTGATCTCTCCCATCACGGTTGATGTCGCAGCTTCCACGGGCTTGGGTTTCACAGCCGCGGAAGGAGTGATCAAGCTCTGCAGCCGGGCCAGACCCTTTTCGACCACAGACATGGAACTCTGGGGAGTGCCCATCGATGGAGCCTTGGCGGCTTCCGGGCCGGCGGGTCGCCCACCGCTGGTGGTTTCTCGCAATTGAGCAATCAGTTCGGAAGGCGATAGTTTGCCTGGCTCGGATGACATGCGAGACACCTTCGACGAGATTGACGCTGCGGGCATGGAAAATCGACAGAGTGAAACGCCACTGCGCAGACACTCATCGCAAACCTAGGTCGCGATTTGGATGTGGTCAAATTGCCACAGGGATTCGATTCAAATGTTCCCGCCCGCAAATTCGTTACGATACGATCGACCACACTGGCCAAAGAGCCAGTGATGTTCAGAGCCCCATGAGAAAAGCGACAGCTGGAGAAACCAGCTGTCGCTTCGGGGAAGTTGTGTTTGACTCGCGTCTTCATGGAAGAGAGCGAGGGTGGACTACTTCAGTCCACGAATGACGCTGAGGATCTGTTGCAGATCGTTCGCGACCGGGATCGGAGTGTTCTTGAACGAACACTGATTGACCCCCGATTTCGCCAGCTTCTTCGCTTCGTCGGTTTCCGGTGCGTGGTAGCCGACCGTCGCCGTGGGATCTTTCAGCTGGTGTCCGGTCAAGATGCAGACGACGCGGTCGCTGGGGGCGATGATGCCTTGCTCACGCAAGAGTTTGGCCCCGGCCACGCTCGCAGCGCTGGCCGGCTCGCAGCCGAATCCATAGGCCCCCACTTGAGCCTTGGCGTTCAGAATTTCCGTGTCGTTGACCTCGCGGACAACACCATCACAGGCGCTGAGCGCTCGCAGACACTTCTTGAGGTTCACAGGGCGATTGATCTCAATCGCACTGGCCAGCGTATTGGCCCGGCGGTTCTGAGTGTCCATGTCGGCATAAAACTTGTCGATCAACGTCTGATCCGGACGCCCGTCGTTCCAGCGCAGATTGTGGTGCTGGTAGAGATCGTACAGCGTGTTCGCCCCAGCGGCGTTGATGACAGCCAGACGCGGGATCCGGTCAATCAGCCCCAGCTGTTTGAGCTCGATAAACGCCTTCCCGAACGCGCTGGAGTTCCCGAGGTTCCCGCCCGGGACCACGATCCAGTCGGGGATCTCCCAGCCGAGTCCCTCGAGGACGCGGTACATGATCGTCTTCTGACCTTCGAGTCGGAAAGGGTTCACGCTGTTGCAGAGATAGATGCCCGCTTCCTTCGAGACGAGTCGCACCTTTTCCAAAGCGTCATCGAAGTCGCCCTGAATCTGCAGCGTCACTGCTCCATAGTCGAGCGCCTGTGACAGCTTGCCGTACGCAATCTTGCCGCTGCCGACGAAGACGATGACCTTGAAGAGCCCCGTCACACCGCCGTAGATGGCCAGCGAAGCACTGGTATTTCCAGTCGATGCACACGCGGCGACCTTGGCCCCGACGATGTGGGCGTGAGTACTCGCCGCAGTCATCCCGTTGTCTTTGAAGCTGCCGGAGGGGTTCATCCCCTCGTACTGCAGGTAACACTGCTTGGAGTTCAACCCGATGTATTTGCCGACAGCGTCGGTCTGTTGCAGGTGAGTCTGGCCCTCACCGATCGTGACGATCTGGGAATCGGACGCGAAGGGGAGAAGCTTGCGGAATCGCCAGACGCCACTGTAGTCGAGCGGGTTACGGCGGTTACTCCACGCAGCTTCGAACTCGCGCAAGCTGCTCGGCACGGGGAGCTTGTCCCACTCGTACTCGATATCGAGCAGTTCATGGCTGACCGGACAGGCGGTCAATGCTTCATCGACACCGAAGGTGCTGTCGCAGTCGGGAGCAATGCTGGTCTGGAACGCGAAATCGACGGCGGTAGAAATGGGAAACTCCTCATCGTGCGGAGGACGGACACCGATCCGCCCTCAACGAATCTCCATTGTCGAGATTCTGGCAACGTCCGGCAACAGAGGAAACGAAAACGGTCAGGTCATGTGGGTAATTGTTGATTGGTGATGGCAGGTGTAGTCAGGGGTATTGTCGTCTCCAAAAAGTTGGCCTTGAGCGATTGGTCGCACATACACGACAGACTGACGTCTGCCGCTCGCTGGAGATGCTGCCAACTGGAATACAGCCATCGGTCCCCGTAGACTGCGGCGATTCTCCGATTCCGACCTCCGCATGCGGCAGTATTCTCATGGCCCAACGCCACGACCACGATCATGACCATTCGCATGACCATGATCACGATCACAGCCACGATCATTCCCACGATCATTCCCATGACCATGATCACGACTGTGGTCACGACCATGATCATGACCACGATCACGATGGAGACGGGCCGCATTGGCAGGAGCTGGCCGGTCCCGATGAGGTCAAGTTGCCCGGGAATCACGACTGGGGAATTCGCTGGACAGTTTTGGAAGAAGGCACTTCGGCAGGGGTCGAGGTGTTCGAGCTCAAGAACGGTCCGCTGACTGTCTGGGCCTCTCCGACTCGCGGCATGGGGATCTGGAAGGCCGAGTACAAGGGCATCCCGATCGGTTGGGACTCACCGATCCGCCGGCTGACGCATCCGCGGTACGTCGATCTGAAGTCCCGGAACGGGCTCGGCTTTCTCGATGGATTCAACGAGCTGTTGTGTCGCTGTGGCCTGGCGTTCAATGGGCCGCCGGGGCATGACGCGGGAGCGAAGAGCCCCATCGAGTCCGACCTGACGCTGCATGGTCGGATCGCGAACCTTCCGGCACATGACCGGGAGATCGATGTCGAAGAGAAGACCTCGACACTTCGGCTCACCGGAATCGTCGATGAATGCACCATGTTCGGGCCCCAGCTGCGACTGGAGTCGACGGTGCGAACTGCCGTGGGGTCGAATGCGTTTGAAGTGACTGACGAAGTCACCAACATCGGCGGATCACCGACCGAGTTTCAGATGCTCTATCACAACAACTTTGGGGAGCCATTCCTCGATGGCGGGGCCAAGATCCTCTGCCCGAGTGCCGAGGTCGCCCCCCGCGACAAGCGGGCAGCTGAGGGGATTTCGAC
>CANJZR010000478.1 GCA_947479075.1 Planctomycetaceae bacterium | reverse complement strand
CCTCTCCGGTTCCATTCCAGGCAGAGTTCACGGTGGAAAGCTCGGCGCTGGCGGTCACTCTGCATCGGGGGACCCGAGTTCGTCTCGAACCGGGGACCGGGGCCGAGTTGTTCAAGATCTATGTGGATCGAGGGCGGGTCTCGATTGAACGCTCAGCCGATGGGGAACACCCGGAGCCGATTTCGATTGGACTGAGCATTCGGGGGCAGAACGCACAGATCGCGCTGAACGAACCGGGGACCATGTGCGGGATCGAAGTGGAACAACGGGTTCCATTTGGACGACGTCCGGATCCGCTGCTTCTCGTTCCTGGTGGCGGTCTCTATGTGACCAGCGGGAATGTGGCGTTCTCCTGGAACGGAGGGCCCGCGGTGAATGTCGGAGCCGATGTCGGCTGGGCCGGGTGGCCTGTGCCGCCGAATCCGATGGTTGCAGGCCCCCAGCGTCCGATTCCCAACTGGCTGACTCCCGAAGGGATTCCGCAAACGAACGCCGACCGCAAAGGGGTGCAGATGTTTGAGAAGGAGTTCAATGTGGATCAGACAGTCGATATGTCGATTCCCTCGCTGGTGATGGACCGTCGCGAGATGATCTCCACGTATGCCACGTTGACGCTGGGGTTGGTCGACGACATCCCCATGCTGGTGAAAGCGCTGCAGTCGGAACATGAGAAGACACGTCAGGCGGCCATTTCGAGCTTGCGCAGCTGGTTGCCGACCGATCCGAACAACACCGACCGATTGGAGCAGGAGGTCGCGCGGATCTTTCCGGAGGACTCGGTGGCGGATGTGGTCGATCTGCTGTGGGGATACTCACGCGAAGATGGGAAGGATGCGATCATTTCGCAGAAGCTGGTGGCCTTTATGGATCACAAGCAGATCGCGGTGCGTGAACTGGCTTTCTACTACGTGAGCCAGATCACTCCGCGGACCAGCGCTCACGGATACCGTCCAAGTCTGGCTGATTCGACGCGGCATGCGGCGCTGGTCGGTTGGAGGAATCTCCTGGAAAAGACCGGCGGACAACTGGTGAAATAAAGGAACGGCGAGGAGAATTCTCCTCGCCGCTCCTGGTTGGTCATGCATTCGCCGATCGATCCCGTAGTGTCACGTTACGGCAGCAGGCTGACCTTGTCATAAGTCGGCATGGCTGTCGGCAGCGGGATCGTGACTTCGCCGGTGGCTGCCCATTCGGTGCCACGCGTGACGATGGCCTGGAACCCGGCACAGCGCATGGCCCACGTCGACGGATCCTGATCCCGGCCGACATGCCCGAGCAGGCTGGTGACGACGCGTCCCTTGCCCGACGGAATCCACCAGACCATGGGTTCATCGACGCCGGTACCGCCTGATTCCTTGGAGCTGAAGGCGGTGGCGAGGATGTTCATGTTGAGGGCCGGGCCGCGCTGAGCGTGGTAAAGTTCGTCTTTGGGGTGCAGCCATTCGACGGGCATTCCCTTGGTAATCGGGTGCTCGCGGTCGCGGACGATGACGGTGTAGGGGTGCTGAGCCCCGTGGCCAGAGTCTGGGCCTTCGCCCTTGGGAGTCCGAATACGTCGTCCAGCCCCGTCATAAGCGACCCGGTCACCGCCGTCTTTGTTACGCCAGGCCAGACCGATCATGTCGTTCCAGGCAGGCCAGTCGGGAAACGGGTTATTGGCTGCGTGGACATTCATCACTCCGCCGCCGTTTTTGACGAACTCCTCGAAGGCCGTTCGCACATGCTCCGGCCAGGTCGCACCGTTGTAGTTACTCAGAACCACATCGTAGTCAGCAAACTGGGGACGGAACCCTTTCCAGGCGTTCGGGTCGGTGTTGCCCTGGGGAGGTGTCGTGGCGACATAGGTCCGGAAGCGTCCAGTCTGCTCCAGAATCTGTTTGAGATATGGCGTCGTCCGCTCGAAGTCGTGGTTGTTCTGGCCATCGATGATCAGGACATCGATCTTGTCCGCCGCTGAGGAGGTCCCAGCCATCATCGCCAGTAGCAACAGAGCCACAGCTCCCGAAATGAGACAGCACACCCAACATCGCAGCTTCATGATCTATTCCCCAACTGTGGCAACTCGTGAGTCACAACCTTGTTCCTGCAATGTACCGGATTGCATTGGAGTTGCCACGCGACTGCGACACACGAGCGGCAGGCACACAGCAAACCCCAAGCTTCTTTTCGTCGCCCGGTCACGCCTTCATTCTACGCAGCTGTCCTCACTGCGTGGGCTGGCCTGCCAAAATTGTCTGCACAATCTCCAGACGTGGGTTTTCGCCAGCATGGTGATGGAAGAGGACCAGATCTGCCCGATTCCCTGCGGAGAGAGCGATGCGTTCTCGGCGCAGGATGCGAGCGGGATTGTCTCCCGCCATGTCGCACGCCGTCCCCAGGCTGACTCCCGCGAGTTTGACGCAGGTGGAGACGCAATGCTCGGTCGTCTGGGCTGATCCGGCCAGCAGGGTACGCTGACCTCCCACAACGATCTTGCCATTGGAAAGGACTTCGAACACTTGCCCCTGAGTCTCGTAAGGTCCCGGTGGACAGCCTGCGAGCCCCGAAGCGTCGCAGGTGATGACGCATTCTCGCGGGCCCTTGGCCCGGATCACCGACCGCACGAAGCTGGCCGGGATGTGGTGCCCATCGGTGATCAGACTCGCGGCGAGGCGGCTCTCACCGAGTTGATCCCACAACAGGTTCGGATGCCGGGGCATCATCGGGTGGGCTCCATTGCCCAGGTGAGTACTGAGTCTCGCTCCCGCGCGAACTGCGGCAGCGATCTGGTCCGTCGTCGCAGCCGAGTGACCGAGCGCGATGGTGATTCCATTGAGCGTCGCCCGGTGGATGAACTCCTCGGCCCCGACTGCTTCTGACGCCAGAGTGACGAGGCAGACCCGATTACCTGAAGCAGCCTGCCAGGCTTCGAGTTCTTTCCAGTCGCAGGCCCGGACATGTTCCCGGGGATGGGCACCGCGCGGACCATCTTCGGCGGAGATAAAGGGGCCCTCCACATGGCAGCCCGCGACCATCTGGTTGGCCCAGACCTCGCGTTCACAGGCTCGTCGAATCGCCGAGAGCCCGGCGCAGATCGACTCCAGCGAGGTCGTGATGACGGTCGGGCAGAGCCGCGTGACTCCGTGGGTCTGGTACTGCCGCAGTACTTTCAGCACGGCATCCTCGGTCAGGTGTGGATCACTGAACCACACGCCGCCATACCCATTGATCTGCAGATCAAAGAACCCCGGGGCGACATAAGGCAGGTGATCTTCGCGAGAAGCTGCGAACGCGGGAGTGACGCTGGCGATGCGCTCGCCCGAGATTTCGATCCGTACCGGTTGTCCCGTGTCGTAGCGTTTGGCGATCAACGCCATGTGGCACCTCAGAAGTCGTTAGTCATGCGATGGAGTCGGGCCAGTGACGCCCAACTGGTCTTGCCCCATGAGGCTATCAGAGTGCCCGAAAGATGAGAACGCAGTAGAACTTCCATCCGTCCAGGAGCGGCAGGCATCAGCCTGCCGAGGAGTACAACCGTCTCAGTGATTTCGACCTCGCGGGAAATCGGCATAGCAGCTTACCTGACCGATCGGATGGCTTCATCGAGGGGGTGATGCTGAGTTGTCGCCTCGGGCTTCGGTGTGTCTGTAGCATGTGAAACACCTTTCCCGTCCCGAATTTGAGTTGCTAGCGGGGAATGGATTACCAATCAGTAGAATCTCCGAACCCGGGAGACCGGATCAGGCTCTGGAGGGGGGAGGACCAGGATATGGACGCAATCAAAGTT
>CANJZR010000477.1 GCA_947479075.1 Planctomycetaceae bacterium | reverse complement strand
TTTCCCCCCGGTTGCATTGTGATGCCCTATGAGCATCCCACTTCGGCCAATGCCATCTCACTGTCCGCATGGGGGTGGGGAGCATTTATTCTTCCGTATGTCGATCAGGGCGCGCTCTCGAACTCTTTGAATGTCGGCACTTCGCAGCTGCATCAGGTGCTGGCCACGACTCAGGGGCTCGACATACTGACCAAGAGTTACTCCATGTTCCGCTGTCCTTCGGATATTGGCCCGGCGACCAACGTCTATGACAGTACCTATGCCGACCCGGGCGAAAACGCCACCACGGTCGGGATCTATGACCATCGAATCACGACCACGGGATCCGACCGAATTGCTACGTCGATGTCCAACTATGTGATGGTGGCCTGTAGTTCGTTCAGCGTGAATCCCCCGTTCATCTCGGCTACGTATGGGCCCGCAACCGGTGTCGGGTACAACTGCTCCCGGATTGGCGTTCGAGATATCACCGACGGAACCAGCAATACGCTGATGGTGGGCGAACGCGCCTGGAAGTTTAAGAACAACACTGTAGGAGCCGCGAACGTCTTCGGTTACAGCCCCTCGATCTCCACCAACCATCGCAGCGCAGGCCACGCCTTGCTCGGACAGCCATTCCAGGGATTGAACAGCAGTTCGCCAGCCAACCGTGAACACGAAGGCCGCGGTTTCAGCAGCAGCCACGTCGGCGGCGTCCACTTCCTGATGGCTGATGGAGCGGTCCGATTTCTCAGTGAGAACATCGACTACAACTCCCTGACAGCCTCCTCGCTGGCTCCGTTCCCGATCAATGGAGACTGGGTCGACAGCACCCTGGAACGTCTCTGCAGCCGGAACGACGGCCAGGTCGTTGGGGAGTTTTAGGATCGGCGGTACTTCTCGAAAGACAGCGGTTGCCGTGACGTTGTCTGTTTGAGCATCGATGTCTCTCAGTATCAACGGCGACATTGCATTGGCCACTGGCGGTATCCATATACTGTCAGTGGCCGTTTTTTGTCCGGCCAGGTATCACCGGCACTCACATTCCCCGCCAGTGGTCAACGGAAAAAAATAACCGTCAGGGGACTGTCCCTAGCCAGTTCATCAGTACCGCCGTAGATTGGGAGCGATTGGTTTTCCCCTGACACCGCGACGGACACCATTATGAGTACGGCCATCTCCCTCAAGGGCAAAGTCGCTCTGGTGACTGGCGGCGGTCGCGGAATCGGGAAGGCGATTGCCCAGCGGTTCGCGGAGGCAGGGGCCGATGTCGTAATCGCCAGTCGCAAGCTGGAGAATCTGCAAGCCGCAGCGAATGAGCTCGCGGGTCTCCCGGGACGCGTGCTGCCGATCGCGTGCCATGTCGGTCGGCTGGATCAGGTCGAACACCTCGTCCGCGAGACCGAAGCCCAGCTGGGGCCGGTCGATATTCTGGTCAACAACAGCGCCACGAATATCGGTCAGGGCCCCTCGCTGAACGCGACCGACGAGATGCTCGACAAGATCGTCGAGATCAACATCAAGGCGGCTCTGCGGCTTGTCCGACTTACCGTGCCGAAGATGATCGAACGGGGGAAGGGCTCAATCATCAACATCAGCTCTGTCGCCGGACTGGAACCCCAGCCGCAAGGCTTGCTCTATAGCTTCAGCAAAGCGGGACTGATCATGATGACGCGCAGCTGGGCCCGCGAGTTTGGCCCGCTGGGCGTGCGGTGCAATGCGATCGCCCCGGGGCTGATTCAGACCGATTTCAGCGAGTATTTCTGGAAGGACGACGAGTACCGGAACCACCTCGAGCAGACCCAGCCAATCCCGCGTTTCGGGCAACCCGCTGAGATCAGTCAGGCAGCCCTTTACCTGGCATCCGACGAGGCGTCCTTTGTGACGGGACAGACCTTCGTCATTGATGGCGGGATGACAGCCTGAGTGATTCCCGGCTCAAGAGAGGAGTGTGACGACTTTCTCTCCCTCGCACTCCGGGCGCTGACGCTTCCGGCTCTTTGAGGGGTAATTTCGAGTCGCGAGCTGGCGGGCTTTCGGCGTTGTGGCAGACGCGCGACGGTCGGGATATGATGCCAAAAAGCCACATCACCGGGGACGACGCATGCGCTGGGAGCAGAAAGTACAGTTCGCTACGCTCTCAGATGTCGGGATGCGCCGACAGAACAACGAAGACTCCTTCGCCGTTCAAGTCAGCCAGTCCGAAGAAGAGTACAACCGTCGCGGGCATTTGTTTCTCGTCGCGGACGGCATGGGTGGGCATGCGGTCGGAGAGCTGGCCAGCAAGATCGCGGCCGAAACAATCCCGCATACCTATTTTAAAAGCCCGGTCGAAGATTCCCGGATCTCTTTGCAGGCAGCCATCGTAGCTGCGAACTCAGCCATCCACGAAAAAGGCGAGCAGAACAAAGAGTTCCAGCGAATGGGCACCACCTGCTCGGTGCTGACGCTCACTCCCCGCGGAGCGATGCTGGGACATGTCGGGGACAGCCGCTGCTACCGGGTCCGTCGGGATCGGATCGACCAGCTGACTTTCGACCACAGCCTGGAATGGGAAATGCGCCGCCGCGATGGCAAGGCGGCGGAGAAGATCGACTTCTCCAATCACCGGAACATCATTCTGAGATCGCTGGGACCGGAACCAACCGTGCAAGTCGACCTGGAAGGTCCCTTCGCGGTGCTGCCCAACGACACCTTCGTCCTCTGTTCGGACGGCCTCAGTAATCAGATCTCGGACGCGGAAATCGGGGCGATTGCCCGTGAGCTTTCACCGAATCAGGCGTGCCGCCTGTTGATTCAGATTGCCAATCTGCGAGGTGGCCCCGACAACAGCACGGTGATTGTTTCACGAGTCGGTGACCTGCCGGCAAATGTCCCGCCACCGATCCCCGAATCAATCGACGTGCCACGGCACTCTCTCTCCTGGGTCTGGCTGATCGCCTTCTGGCTGGTATCGATCGCCTTCGTCAGTGGGATTACTTTCTGGCTGTTCCGTTACCGCCGGACCGGGCTGACAATGACCGGACTGGCCGCCACGGCTCTGGTCGCCATGCTCCTCAAAGTGCTGAGCATGAACCGGAAGGCGAAAGTCATTGAAGCAGAGAACGAAGACTTATCTCGCACGAACTTGAGCCGCCCGCATCGAACCGCGGTTTCGCTGACCTCGACCGAGTTGTTCCTGCTGCTCTCCGAGATCGAACAGGAATTGCGGAGGTCCGCCACCGAAGAAAACTGGAGCATTGACCAGAAGACGCATCAGGAGTCGATCACAGCTGCGGAACAGGCCCAGCGGGAAAAACGTTATGGGCGAGGTTGCCGAGATCTGGCCAGGGCGATCGATACGTTGGTGACCCAGATGCCCAAACGTGGTGTAAAACCGGCATCGACGTGAAAATGACAGACCGAGTTCTCTTCGTCATGCATCCAGGTTATCTACTGCAATTTGTTCTTCGCGTGTTGATGTCATCAGACTCTCGTCCGCACGAGTGAATCGGCTATCATAAGCCCAAAGACTGCATGCTCGTGACCACGAGCTGCTCAGGAAACAGGGAGACTGGCGTGGAATCACGAGCGTTGCCGCGTAATCCGACTCGATCGGTGCGTATTGGTTCTGTCACGATCGGCGGAGGAAATCCGATCGCAGTGCAGAGCATGACCGCCACACATACCCAGGACATTGCCGCAACCGTGGGACAGATTCGCGATCTGGTCGCTGCCGGGGCCGACGTGATTCGTGTGGCTGTCGACAGCAAGAAAGACGCAGAAGCTCTGGCGGAGATCTCGAAGCAGG
>CANJZR010000476.1 GCA_947479075.1 Planctomycetaceae bacterium | reverse complement strand
GCAATGATTTTGTGGTCATTCCACAGCCTCGCTGTATACAGGGGGCCCTTCAATCTGTTTATCGTTTGGAATGTATCAACCGCAGAGGAGCGCTGAGGTACGCAGAGGGTGAGGGGCGGGAGAGAGCTGGTGAGATGCATGCGGGAAGTATGCAGTGACCTGGATTGGGATGTTCTTTTGGGCTATCGCCTTAGGTAACTACCTGTTGGAAGGTGCCTTGTGTTCTCTAGTAGCAGTGGCCCCTTACCCGCGTGCGTTTTCTCCTGTTTTTCCCAACGGCTTTGTTTTTCCTTAACAGTCTCTCCTGAAAATTAGGGAATGTCATACGTCTGTATGAGCATCTAGCATTTGGGATTCCAGCGGGGAAAATGATGTCAAAGACCTACAGGGCACGTGGATTTACATTGATCGAGCTGCTGGTGGTGATTGCCATCATCGCCGTACTGATTGCGCTTTTGCTGCCCGCAGTGCAGCAGGCTCGTGAAGCGGCCCGTCGCTCACAGTGCAAAAACAACTTGAAGCAAATGGGCCTCGCTCTGCACAATTACGAAAGTACGTTTACGATGTTTCCGGCCAGCCGGATTGACTTGAACCCACCCCGCTTCCAAAAGTCCTGGGTCACATCTTGCTTGCCCTATATGGATCAGGCTCCGCTCTACAACTTGTACAACGCGAATGTTCCGTGGTACGACCCGACGAACGACCAGGCCACGACGACCTTCTTGGCCACAATGCACTGCCCTTCGGCCGTCGCAGGGGCATCCATTCCTTCATCAGCCCTGTATACCGCCATCACGAATAGTTTGCGGTCGGACACTCCCGCCTGGGGCGTGAGTGATTATGGCTCAGTCAACGCAGTCCGTAACGGGTTGAATGTTGCCTCGGGAGGTACTTCATGGGCTCCGCTGAAGGAAAAAGACGGCGGATTGGGGCGAGGCCCGAACGGTGTCAGGCTGGCGCAGATTAGTGATGGGTTGTCAAACACCATGCTGGTTGGAGAAGACGCGGGGCGACCATCTCTGTACATCAAGCAGAAACCCGCGATGAATCCCAAAACAGGAGCTGTGTCCGGGACACCATGGACGAAAGATGGCTGGGGCTGGGCAGACATCAATAATGGATTCAGCCTGGATGGCTCTGCTGAAAACGGGATCAATAACGACACCAACAGCAGTGGAGTTGTAACCAACAGCTCAGGGGCGATCGGAAAATGCTATATCAATTGCAGCAACGACTCCGAAATGTATTCCTTCCATACTGGGGGAGCCCACGTCCTGATGGGTGATGGAGCCGTCCGATTCCTGAGCGCGAACATCGATGGCCAGACACTGGTGGCTCTCGGCACACGTGCTGGCGATGAGGTCGTGGGCGAGTTCTAGTCCGACTTCCGTAGCGAACGTCAGAAGAACATTACTCTGTCAGAGACGCATTCTGGCAGAGTATTTTTATTCATTTCATGATCAACGCGAATCACAGGCCGATTCACGTCTTGGTTCCATGTTGCGACTCAAATATTGCTGGCAAGCAGAGATCGCATTTCGCATTTGCGATCACTGTCATTGTCGATTCGAAACACAATCGACCTCTATTGAAGAGAATCCGAATGAACTCAGAATCCCATGGGTTGAAAGCGTTTCGTGAGATGTTCATGAAGAGTGTGCTGCGAACCACTACGATCGGATTTCTTGCTCTGTATGGTCTATTTTCGCCAGCAGGTGCCGAGATCGTACTCCTTGGCTCTGTCTCCACCGCTGGGAACACAGCAGACCGGTCTGGGCTGTCAGATTCGATTGGACAGGGCACTCCGCATAATCTGTTTGGTGCAGTCAGCGGGCTGGAACACGTGGGAGACAACCACTACCTCGCATTGTCGGACCGAGGTCCTCTCGATGGGGCCTCACAGTTTCAGTGTCGGTTTCATGCAATTGAACTGAGTATTGAGCCAGCTGGGGATCGGTCCACTCGGTTCCACCTGCTCCAGACAACATTGTTGAAAACTGAGGAGGGGATCCCTCTCGTGGGTGCTCTGGAAGCATTTAACACTCAGGTACCTTCAAAGAGTCTTCGACTGGACCCCGAAGCACTGAGAGTCGGTTCGTTGGATGCGGTCTACATTTCTGACGAGTACGGGCCGTTTCTTTATCAGTTCGATTTGGCCGGTTCACGCCGGAGAATCTTTCGCACACCCAGCGAATTCCTGATTGCTCAACCATCTGCTGACCCCAAGCAGGAGGACAAGAGCAATTTCATGGGGCGGGCAGCCAATTCTGGCTGGGAAGGTATGGCAATTACACCGGACGGTAGTCACTTGATGCTGGCCACGCAAAAGTCTTTGCTACAGGATCGCGTGGTTAGGGACGGTCAGAAGTCCCCCTCACGGGTTGTCCGTCTTTTGCAGCTGGATCTGCAATCCGGAGCGTCACAGCAGTTTGCCTGTCTGCTCGACGACACGAAATGCGGCATCAGCGAAATACTGGCCGTCAGTCCCAGTGAGTTTCTCATTCTGGAACGTGATGGTTTGAGTGGGGCTGAGGCTCGTATGAAGCGGATCTATCGTGTCAGTGCAAAGGGGGCGACCGACGTTTCCCCCATTCAATCTCTGGCGGGAGAACAGCTTCCCACCGATGTTGTGCCTGTCACAAAATCGCTATTGATCGATCTGCTCGATCCCCGATGGGAATTTGCCGGTGCTGAATGTCCAGAGAAATGGGAAAGCCTGGCATTTGGCCCGACATTACCAGACGGTCGTCGCCTCCTGTGGGTCGCAACCGACAATGATTACGTCCCGGATTCTCGAACGTGGTTTCATGCCTTTGGCATAGACCCCGTTGAGTTGCCAGACTTCTCTTGGAAGAAATAGAGGTCTTGGAAGAGATAGAGGCACTCATCGCTGACTCACAATAGTTCTCGCATGGATCACAGCGAATCGTAGCCATCGAGGGGGCGGCATTTTGTTCGGCTGACGTTCTCGTTCAGGCTGGAGACTCCCCTGGTCGGCGGGTGTCGCCGCGAGCGTGCCCAGCGGTGCCGCTGAGAGCAAAGTGTCAATCAGGCTATCAATGGCCAGGGGCGCAGACAGGTGTGAGGTGGGTTGTGCAGACGCCGCCTCTGGCGTCTGGATGCGAAGGACAAAAGGCATGTGCTCGTCCAGCCCACCTTGTTTTAGCCACTGATTCTGACTCGCATGGGTTGGCACCAGAGTGAGCCAACCCGCTGGAGAAGTTGGCAGGACAGGGCTTTATTTGAAGGGGTCACCGCAGAGGGCCGCAGTGATACGCAGAGGGACGAAGGCTAAACGTTGGCATGTGGCATGCGTGCGTTGGGTAGGTGCGGGCTTGGATTCGGCTCGCCATTGTGGCAAGCTTTTGGCGTCACCCCCATCGAGATTGGGCCACTTGTGCCAGGGCACACCGGTGAAGCCGAGGGAAGAACAGGATTTTCGAATCATGCATGATCAGACCGACGGGAAGCCGGCCGCAGCGCCGGATCAGATGATGCTGGCGATTGAGCGGACGTACTTGGCCCATGAGCGCACGTTGATGGCCTGGACGCGGACTTCCACCTCATTGATCACATTTGGATTCACGCTCTTCAAGTTCTTTGAGTTCCTGCAGGCGAGCGGGCAAGCAGTCCATCGCCAGCATCTCCTGGGAGCCAGAACCTTTGGTCTGATCATGATCGGGATTGGAGTGTCGACTCTGGTCGTCGCCTGCTTTCAGCATCGTGCCCAGATGCGGCGTTTGAACGCGTATTACCCGGAAGCTCCGTT
>CANJZR010000475.1 GCA_947479075.1 Planctomycetaceae bacterium | reverse complement strand
CGGCGAAGACCTGGATGCCACGGCCCAGCGGGAGAATGTTCGAGTGATTTCGGTGCCGATGTCACGAGAGATGACGCCGCGACAAGACTGGCGATCACTGCAACAACTAACACAGGTATTCCGGGAGCTGAAGCCAGACATCGTCAACGCGGGAACCCCCAAAGCCGGTCTGCTCGGGATGCTGGCAGCCACGCGGGCTCGCGTGCCCATTCGCATCTACACGCTGCGGGGATTGCGAATGGAGACCGCTACGGGGCTCAAACGACTGATTCTGACGACCACAGAACGTGTCGCCGCCCAATGTGCTCACAAGGTCATCTGTGTCAGCCCCAGCCTTCGCCAGGCATTCATTGATTTTCGTCTGGGGTCAGCCTGCAAGACCGTTGTTCTGGGGGGCGGATCTTCCAACGGGGTCGATGTCGAGCGATTCGCATCCACCGTGGAACGGCAAGCGGAAGCCGCAGCTGTGCGTCAGTCCATGAGTATTCCTCCCGAGGCCCGGGTGATCGGATTCGTCGGACGACTGACCCGAGACAAAGGCGTGGCCGAACTGGTGACCGCATATGCGAGTCTGTTACACGAATTCGAGGATCTCCACCTGTTACTCGTCGGCGGATTTGAAGAAGGCGATCCACTGAGCATTGAGATGCGGGACGCGATCTGGACCCATCCGAACATACACATTACCGGCTTCGTGAAAAACACGGCGACCTATTACTCGGCAATCGACCTACTCGTTTTCCCTTCGCATAGAGAGGGGTTGCCCAACGTTCCGCTGGAAGCTGCTGCTGCTGGTCGCCCCACCGCGGGATTCGCTGCCACAGGTACGGTTGACGCAGTGCAGAACGGAGTGACGGGCACTCTCGTTCCCGTAGGCGATATCAGCGGCTTAACACAGGCAGTACGCAGTTACCTGCTCGATTCAAATCTGTTATCACAACACGGATTCAATGCACGGCAACGGGTCGAGACGGACTTCCGCCGAGAAGTGATCTGGCAACAGCTGGCTGAACTCTACAACACCGAACTGCAAAGTCGTGGCCTGCCTGTCGCGGATGCTGGCCCAAGCATCTCTGAACTCGCAGCTGCCTGACCACCGCCTGCGTGGTACATGTCTATCGATTCCCTCTTTCGTGCCCCATGACTCACCTCAGCTTCTATCAACGACACGGTAAGCGATGGTTTGATCTGGCGATCGCTATCCCGCTGGCGATCCTGCTGTCCCCATTTATGGGAATTCTGGCACTACTCGTTCGCTGGAAACTCGGCAGTCCGGTCCTGTTTACTCAAGTGCGTCCCGGGCTGAATGGCCAGCTCTTCTCGATGGTCAAGTTTCGCTCCATGACCGACGCGAGAAACGACCAGGGTGAGCTGCTCCCCGATGAAGTCCGACTGACTTCATTTGGCCGCTTCCTTCGAAGTTCGAGCCTTGATGAACTTCCCGAACTCTGGAATGTGATTCGGGGCGAAATGAGCCTCGTCGGGCCTCGTCCGCTACTGATTTCCTATCTGGAACTCTATACTCCAGAGCAAGCTCGTCGCCATGATGTCTTGCCTGGGATTACCGGCTGGGCACAGGTCAACGGTCGCAATGCGATCAGCTGGGAACAGAAGTTTGTATTGGACGTGGGATACGTCAAACAAGTGTCGCTTTCACTTGATATGAAAATCCTTATTTTGACAGTTGCCAAAGTGATTCGCAGAGACAACATCTCCGCTGATGGGCATACCACCATGCCGACGTTCCAAGGGAACCCAAAAATAACAAATATCTTGAATTAGTAATGAACAGGCTTCAGTGAGTTGACTCGACACTCTACACCTGAAAGTATACATCTGAAGTCATTGCAGTATTACTGGACTGTTGATATTCGGCGTCAGATGCGAGGGGGCGTTTCTCCAGGTGTGTCAACACCGCCAACCGAGTGCGAAGAGGCTTGATATCGAGTCTAGTGGACTATAATGGCGATGGTGTGGGGAAGGGACTTCCTTAAACATCTCACTATTTTCAACCTCGGGGGATCAATGGCTAAAGCATCTGCTTTACGAGATTTGACTGTGTCTGAATTGGAAAGGGTGCTAACAGCTAAGAAGTCAAAGCTGGAAGACCTGGTCACTAAGCGTGACAAGTTGCGAGTGGAACTGAATCACCTGGATGATCAGATCCGTGGGCTGGCAGGGGGTTCTCTGCCTGATGATGACGGACCACGTCGTCGTGGACGTCCCAAAGGGGCCAAGGGACGGAAACGCCGTGGTGAGCGAGTTAAGGGGCAGGATTCATTGAAGGTGTGGGTCACCAACGAATTGGCCAAGTCCAAGAAGGGACTCACCATTGACGAGCTGATTTCGAACGTTCAGGCGGCCGGTTATCGGACGACTTCGGACAAGTTCAAGAACGTCATGTATCAGTGCCTGTTCCACAATGAGAGCTTCCAGCGAGACTCGGAATCCAAGCGTTGGATCCTGGTCGCAAGCTGAGGCAGTCGGAGTTGACTCTCGCTTGATTGACACATTCGGGGAACAAAAGAACTGTTGGACACACTATTACTAAGTGTCCAACAGTTCCCGGATGCTCAATCAGGCGTGAGTCAACCTTCAAATGGTAAACCAGAACTAGCTGCTATTGAGTTTGTGAATCGATGCTGAGATTGGTGGTTATACGCCCCTCCACGAGACACCTGGTAGCCTTCGCGATTAGTGTGCCATTGCCCTGTCGCTCAGTCGCAACAACTTGCTCCGCCGGCCCTGGTGATTCTCCGAGCAACCTCCAGAGACAGTTTCGACAGAGCGTACCCTCCATCGGAACCATCCCCCACTCGGATTGATCTGAATATTCCGTTCAGGTAAGGCGTGCCACGTCTTTCAATCTGCGATCGCCCCCGGCAGATCGAGTTTGCCTGTTTCCGTTGTCAGATTTTGGCGATTAAGCCCACGGGGGAAGCTGCGCGAACTCTTCTCCAAGTATCGAAGAGTGTGATATTTGGGCCAGTCGCAATTTCCCGTTGATCCGGAGAGCGGAGAGTCGCGTTTCTTGATGGCATGGTCTTGTCCATCGATCAGCCTGCGTGATTGACTCAATCACGCGGCGTGATGCGTTTGACCGCTGGAGGTGTCCTTATGGCTGATTTCCCGTCGTTTCCCAAGCGTGGTCAGCAGTCGCGGCCAGGCAAGTTCGCGCCTTTCACACTGCTCATACTGCTGCTGCTGGCGGGAATGAGCTGGATGATCTACTCCAGCTTTCGCATCGACATCGGCAGCGGCGAAATGGCGATCCTGGTTCACAAGGTGGGAAAAGACCTTGTGAACAATGACGAGGTCGCTCCCTCCCTCGAATACAAAGGGATCCAGCGTGAAGTACTGACCGAAGGCCGACACTTCAAGAACCCCTATTCATGGTCGTGGGAGGTCCTGAAACAGGTCGAGATCCCTCCGGGAAAGATCGGTATTAAAGTCAGCCTGACGGGCGATGACCTGGGCTACGGAGAGTTCCTGGCCAAGGTGGACTCCAGCGGCGAAGCCACAACCAAGGGCATCATGCCTGGTATCCTCAACCCGGGACGTTACCCGGTGAACCCCTACCTGTATGCCATTGAAGAGTCTGACCCCATTACGATCCCCGCGGGTTTCAAAGGGGTCGTCACCAACCTCGCGGGCCCACTTTCCAAGAATCCCAACAACATCCTCGTGGCTCCCGACGAGCGCGGCGTCCAGAAGGTGACACTCGAGTCCGGAACACATCCCGTCAACCCTTACCTCACTCGCATTAACCTGG
>CANJZR010000474.1 GCA_947479075.1 Planctomycetaceae bacterium | reverse complement strand
TTTACGGTGACCAACTTCCACGTCGTGGAGGGAATGGGACCGTTCATGAAGTGCGGGCTCAGCGACGGGAAGCTGTATGACGCAGTCCTGGTCGGAATTGACCCGACGGGTGACGTGGCCATGATTCAAATGCTCGGTAGAACCGACTTTCCTGTGGCCGAGGTCGGCGACAGTGATCAGGTGCGAGTCGGGGACTGGTGCTTTGCGATGGGGAATCCGTTCCTGCTCGCGACGGACTACCAGCCGACGGTGACCTATGGAGTGGTGGCGGGAACGCATCGTTACCAGTTTCCCGCAGGGACCTTCCTGGAATACACCGACTGTCTGCAGGTGGATGCGTCAATCAATCCGGGGAACTCGGGCGGGCCACTCTTCAATGAGCGGGGCCAACTGATCGGGATCAACGGACGCATCTCGGTCGAGAAACGCGGACGCGTGAACATCGGGGCAGGGTATGCGATTTCGATCAATCAGGTGATGAACTTCCGCGAGCATCTGCAAAGCGGGCGAGTCGTCGACCATGCCACGCTCGGAGCGACGGTTACGACCGATTCGGAAGGGCGGGTGGTCATCAGTGAGATTCTGGAGCAGTCTGAAGCTTACCGGCGTGGCTTACGCTCCGGGGATGAACTGGTCGAGTTCGCCGGACGTCCGATTCGCAGCGTCAATCAGTTCAAGAACATCCTCGGTGTTTACCCCAATGGCTGGAAGCTGCCGCTGACCTATCGGCATGAGGGAGAGCAGAAAACGGTGATTGTCCGGTTGCGGACGCTGCACCGCGCTGCCGAGCTGGCACCAGACGGAGAAGAGGGGCCGCCGGGGCAGCCACCTCCCGGGCACCCATTCCCCGGCCTGGAAGAACTCGGACAAAAGCTCGTGAATCCGCATGCCGGCCTGTACGTCGAGAAGTCGGGGTACGCGAATTACCACTTCAATCAACTGGCTGTCGAGCACGCGATCGAATCGATGATTCCGTGGGGCGATTTCTCGAAGGCCTCCGGTCCGTGGACGCTGAACCTCAAAAATGCGAAGGGGAAATCCCTCGTTGTCAAACTGACGGATACGACAGTCGCCGTGAAGGTAGGCGATACCCCTTACATCCAGGAACTCTCTGAACCACTCGCCGACAAGCCGCCGGGGAGCGGTGGGCTGTTAATCGCGTTCGACCACCTGAGACGGATGCTGATCAATCCGAAACAGCGCTTCACGGAGTTCTATTATGTCGGGACTGAACCTCTCGATGGGACCGGGTCCAAGGTCGATGTTCTGGTCTCGATGCAGGGGACATCAGTGAGCCGCTGGTACTTTCAGCGGAATCCGGTGGCTCTGGTCGGCTGGGACACGGGGATCGAAGTAGACTCCGACGAGTGCGAAATCCGCTTCACAGAGCTGGGGGACTTTGAAGGCCATCAGCTGCCGAAGAAGCTCACGATTCGCCGGGCGGACACCTTGTTCGGCGAGTATGAACTCGAATCGGCCACGTTGCAGGGAGCGAAGCCATGAGCCAGGAAGCAATTAGCTGTCAGCTCTCAGCCGGCAGCCATCAGCCACTCTCTGGTGGAGTAGCCGCGTCTCCCCCTCGCCCCCTCCCCACTCTCCTGCGAGCGTTCTTCTGTATGGCGTTGCTGCTCGGGGCTTCTCAGCTGCAACTCAATGCTGCAGAAAGAGTACGGGCAGAGAGCGACGTGCAGTCCAAGGTGGTCAAGCTCTTCGGCGCTGGCGGGCTGGCGGGACTGCAGGGGTACGGGACTGGCTTTGTGATCTCTCCCCAGGGACATATCGCGACGGTTTGGAGTCACCTGCTGGATGGGGACACCGTGTCGGTCGTCCTTTCGAATGGGAAACGGGCGATCGGGCGCGTGGTGGCTACCGAGGCGAAACTCGATCTGGCTGTCCTGAAAATTGACGCGGAGGATCTCGACTGTTTCGATCTGTCAAAGACCGCAACGGCGGGCCCGGGGACTCGGATCCTCGCCTTCAGCAACATGTTCAAGGTCGCAGCTGGCGATGAGCCGCTGTCGGTTCAGCACGGAATTATCTCGGCCCGCACTCAGCTGAGTGCCCGACGTGGCCGATTCGCCTCGAACTACAATGGCCCGGTCTATGTGGTCGACGCCATTACCAATAACCCGGGAGCAGCGGGCGGTGTGCTGACGACCCGCGATGGTCAATTGCTCGGCATGCTGGGCCGCGAGTTGCGAGACGCGAATTCGCAGGTGTGGGTGAACTACGTCATTCCGATCGGCGAACTGGCTCCGACGCTGCAGGCCATGGTGCAGGGGGAATATGTTCGATCCCCAGAGTCTGCGGATTCCTCGTCGACTGGACGCCAGGTTCCGCCAAGGACGTTCGGGATGCTGCTGGTCCCCGATATTGTTTTTCGCACGCCAGCGTACATTGATGAGGTACTGCCCGGTTCAGTTGCGGATAAAGCGAAGCTCCAGCCCGATGACCTCATCGTGTTTCTCAATGGCAAAGTGGTCAACTCCGTCCGAACGCTGCAGGCCGAAATGAATCTGCTGCAGCCCGGCCAGGATGCGGAGTTCGTCATTCGGCGAGGCAGCGAACTGATCACGGTGAAGTTCCCGGTCCCGCTGAATCTGGGCGATGGGATGTAATTGCGTGCGGGGTGGGCCCTTGCCTGGACGCCTTCCAGCGAGAAGTCGCGTTTCTACCATTCGCTGCAAGTCGAGAGGCAATCAACAGATTTCGATTGAATGGGGAGTTTTGCACGGGTAGACTCGAATGAGTTCCGGGGAAGTGCCACGCTTGCTCTGATTCGGCTTCTCGGAACTTTTGGCGAGGAGTTCGCAGAAGATGAGCGATATACGTCGCGAGTTACCTGCCTGGGGCGTCAGCCTTCTGCTGAACGGCGGTATCCTGCTCGCCTGCCACTTCATCGCCTGGACCGTGACCGCCAAGGCACCTCCACTGGAAGTCGTCAGTGTGATGGACGAAGTGGTCGAACCGGACTCGGTCTTTCTCGAAGCAGTGGTCAACGATCAGATCGGCGTCGAAGGGGAGACTCTGTCGCTCTCTCCCGTGGCAGCTGTTTCGGGTGTGTCTTCTTCATCGGGATCTGGTGGTACCGGTCAACCACTGCAGCAGGCCGTGGAGGAGATCGTCAACCCGGTCATCCCGAATCTGGTGCAGGGCGAGATTGCGCTCCCGCAGAACACTGACTTCACTGCGACAGTGATGAACTCCACGGGAACGGGAGTCACCGATAAAGTGAAGAACGGGGCGACGGGCGTAATGGATCGCCTGACGTTTGAGATTCGTCAGTCGGTTCGCGAACGCCAGACGCTCGTCATCTGGATCTTCGATGCCAGTCTCTCCATGCGAGACCGCCGCAATGAGATCGCCAAGCGTTTCACCACGGTTTATCAACAGCTTGACCAGGAGAAAGCGACCGACGGCCTCTACACCGCTGTCCTCTCTTACGGCGAGAAAGTCAACATCCTGACGCCGGAACCGGTGAAGGATGTGGCTCCGCTGATCAATCTTGTGGAGAAGATTTCCGACGACACCTCCGGGAAAGAAGTGGTGTTCGAGGCTGTGGGCACGGCGGTCGAAAAGTGGCGGACCTTTCGTAAGAACGATGGGGCCTGGAACAAGCTGGTGTTCATCGTGACGGATGAGCGGGGGGACGACGCGGAACCGTATCTCGAAAGCGTGATTGCCACATGCAAACGGGCGAAGACACGTGTCTTCACGATGGGGAACGCCGCGATCTTCGGCCAGAAGCATGGCTTCGTTCGCTGGGTCTCTGAGGATGGCATCGAG
>CANJZR010000473.1 GCA_947479075.1 Planctomycetaceae bacterium | reverse complement strand
TGCAGGCGAGACGATGGGATCTGGACATCCAGCATCCAGAGAAGAATGGGATCGGTACTCGAATTGAACGGCAACAGACCGACCATGTCGGGGGTGGCCGTTTCGAAATCAGGTTGGGGGGGAGTCGCCATCACCCCCAGCCCTGCGTCCGACAGCTGATCCAGAAGGGCTCGGTCGGTGTAGTCAGGCACCCAGATGACGTTGACGTTTGAATGCGCCAGAGTTTCAGTCGACTCGCCGTGATAGGGGATGATCAACGGAAAAAATGGCTGGCCATCCAGAAGGACGCGATCGTCTCCAATGCGGACTCGAGGTGGGATTCGCTGGGTCGATTCTCCTTCTGACTGAGAATTCGCTTGAGGAGGAACGACAGGAGACAGCTCCAGATCGTCGATTCGAATATTCCAGCGGACTTTCTGAACCGTGGCAAGATGCAGGGACATCTGGTCAACATAGGCCCCCTGCTCGTTCAGCTTGTTGGATCCGACACGGCGAGACAGGTCGCTACGCACACGCCGCATCGTCTCCTTGTACGCTCGATCGCTGAGGTCGATTTCCAGCCGCTGCCACTGCCCTCCTCCGCCATGGATGTCACCGAACACGGAGAAGACCAGTGCCTGGCCGGTTCGCGGGTCAATCTGGTTAGGCAGTTGCACCCGGACAACGGCCTGAATTCCCGGATGATCCGACCACACCCAGACCGACGATTTCAACTCGTCAAATCTGACAGCAGCCGGCAGTTTATAAATCAGCTCGACAGGTTGGTCATTGGGAAAGGTCTCGATGACCAGCGATTCGGACTTCTGGCCAGTCCGGGCATTGTCTGTCGAGCAGACTTGCTGCAGGACTTTCGCCTGAGACGAGTGGCGGAGGAATCTCCACGCGGGAGTATCGCCCTCGAAGCCCTCGATAAAATCCTCAGCAGGGAGCCCGCTGGTCAGCCAACATAAGCAGCCCCATACGAACAGCGGAACGCAAAAGCGTTTCCCGGCCGGTCGAGTGCTCTGATGTCGATCCGCTGACAAAACTGGCGCTCCATCGCGTACCACAACACCCTCAAACCGTCTGCTGGTCCGAGGCACTTGTCGAGGCATCCTTGCCATCATTCCTCTTCATCGGGCATCGAGGGCCGTACTGCTCGGCACAATCGGAACAACTGGACCACTTTCCTTGAATCTGCATGGAAAGTGTTGGACAAGATTTAAGTCTCGGCCTATGAACGTGTTCGAGTGCGTGGCAGCCATGCCGCGATGCTCAACTCCTTCTTATACAACAAGTTACAGCTGACTCCAAGAGCGATTTTCAGAGGTGATTTGGTGTTTACGATGGATCGTGCCGACTGCAAACTTGCGTAAGTATCGACTAGAAAAGAGCTTGTGTCACGCTGTTGCATTTCCGCAACAGTCGACGCAGAATCGTTCCGCGAGTGGAGATCCCCATTGCAGGTTTCGGAGTCAGGCATGTCCGCAAGTTCTCGTTTTCCCGCCGAGCAGGATGACGTTCCTCGTGAGTTGCTCGAACTCGGTCGGCGCATCGCCACATTGCAGGACCCCCATTACGATCGACTGGTCGATCCTTATGCTCAGGTGGTCGATTGCTTCAAGCGTCGCAAGCGGATCCTGATGCTTGTTCAAGACGCCCTGGCTCAGCTGCGACTCGACATCAAGTATTTGATGTTTGATCTGGATGTCACACGCAAAGAGCGTGATGAGTTCAAGGCACAGCTCGAGGAAAGCGAACGCGGCGATCAGGGATCGAGATAGCCCGTCGCAGTGAATCGCTCTGAGCGACCGTCGACAACATCAGTGTTCGGCATCGCAGACTGAGCGACGTTTCGACAGATCGGCGCTGCTTATTTTCCCTTCTGCATCCGCTTCCGGAAGGCCTCTTCTGAGGATTCGTACTTCTTCGGCGTCGAGCGGCGGTTGGACCCGCTGCTCAGTGTTGAATTGCGAGGCTGGTCCCCTCCAGATCGAAGGTCTCCCTCAGCCCCGACCTCGATCCCCTTGAGCAGCTCTTCAAACTGCCGTCGCCGAGCCTGAGCCTCCGGAGACTGCTGATCGGCGCCCTGGTTCAGGTCCTGGTCAAATTGTTGCAGGAACTTCTCCAGATCCTGCTCCGAGTATCCCAGCTCATCCATGAGTTCCTGCGGCTGTTTGCCCCGGCTGAGTTCTTTTTCCAGTTCGCGGAGAGCCAGACTGGCCGCCTTCTTGCGGTTCTCCAGATCGACCTCTTCCTCCGGTGAACTCACCTTCCCAGAGCCCTCACCCTGCGTCCCGTTGGCCGAGGGGGGGCCACCAGATCGCACCCCCGAGCGGGTATTCGAATTGGGCTCTCCTCCCCCCATGGAGGATTCAGCCCCCGATTGTCCCTGCTCACCTTCGCCCGGAGATTTGCCACCGGATTTGGAACCTGATTGGTTCTGTTCCGCTCCCGACTGCGGGTTCGACGGGGCTCCCTGATCACCTTCCTTTTTGGCGGCACCCTTCTTGGGAGGTGATTTTCGTGGCGTCGATTTCGCATCGCCCTGCTGATCATCAGGGGGGGCGTTTGCGTCGTCGCCTGGAGTCCCTTCGGGTTTCTGTTGATTGCCACCGGAGCCTGGTTTGCCGCCCGCTGATCCCGATTCTGGCGGCGATTCCTCGGAGCCTTCGCCAGCTTCTTCTCCCGGCTCGTTCGAGTCGGACTTGGGCGCAGTGGCGCCGGACTTCGGCTTTCCTTCTGGCTTCCCGGTCTTGGGCGTTTCTCCCACTTTGCCGGACGGCGGATCAGCAGAGTAATTCTGCTGACCGCTCTCCGAATTCATCGGTGAGGAATCAGTGCCATCGCTCTCAGAGGGAGTCCCATCACTCGCCGAGTCGCCAGACGATCCCTCTGACTTCTTCCCTTTGCCCGGCTTGCCACCCGCGGAGGGAGACTTCGACGGAGAACTGCTCTTTCCCGAGGTCCCCTGCTCGCTGGGTGATCCTTCGCCGGATGGAGAATCACCTGGCATGCCTGAGTCGGCATTGGGGGAATCGGCATTCGGGCTGGCGTCGTTGGGAGCTGAGTTGTTGTTCGCATCGTCACCCTGCGTCGGTTCACCCGTCGACGGATCGCGAGGTTTGGGCGACTGCTTGTCTTTCGGTTGGGCGCCGCTTTTGGGATTCGATTTTGGTTGTTGCGAGGACTTGCCAGTGGCGTCTGCTGGCTGCTTCTCGGACTGTGCATCACCGGGCATGGCCTCGCCGGATTTCTGTTCACCGGGCTTCGCCTCACCAGATTTCTTCTTCGTCCCCCCCTGCCCCGACTGGGTTTGCTTTTGTTCAGAGGTGTTTTCGCTCATCTCAGAGGACTCGCCCGGAGTCTGGTCTGTGTCTGCAGGCGAGTCCTCTGAAGACGCTGCATCGCCGGGCTTCTGATCGGGATCTGCCTGATCCTGAGGAGGCATTTTCTCCTTCGTTGGCTTCTTGTCAGTCGACTTCGGCGGGGCGGGGGTGTCTTCGCCGGGCTGTTCATTCGCCGGGTCAGCCTGCGGATCCTGCCCCTGAGGTTTGGCGTTCGGAGCCATCTTCTCCCCAGGCTGTTCCCGCTGAGTCTCATCATCCGCGGTTTGCGGGTCTTGTGCGGGTTTGTCGCCAGCCTTGTTCTTCTGCGGCGGCTTCGATTCATTCCCCTTGGCGGGCTGTGAATCTTCCATCGGCGCATCGCCGGGATTGGTGGGCGGCGCCGTCGATTCGGGCATTTCACCGTCCGACTTCATCGGATCGGACTTAGGCGGAGCCCCCCCCTGTTCGCCCTGCTGGTTTGGCTTCGTCGG
>CANJZR010000472.1 GCA_947479075.1 Planctomycetaceae bacterium | reverse complement strand
CCAGTTCCTCGTCGACGGCGAACTGGGTGAAACCGCCGAGAAAGGAACCCTGCGCAAGGTCTTTGGACCGGGAACCTACCGCATCAACACATACGCCTACGATGTCACGGTCATCAAGGATGTCACGATTGATTCGGGCAAGCAGGTGAAGCACGCGGGATGGGTCAGTATTCCCACGGGCTATGTCGGCGTTGTCACCAACCTGACCGATAACAAGCTGACTGGAGCCAAAAGTGGTATTCAGGACAACGTCCTGCAACCAGGCCTTTATCCCGTGAACCCCAAAGAGCAACACATCGACATCATCATCGTGGGTTACGGTGAGAAGTCCGTGAAGTCGAATCTGGTCAGCGATGCGTCGGGAGCTCCGAAACTCGACGACAGCGGCGAGCCCACGGTGGAGGACGATGACAGCGGGATCACCTTCCCTTCCAGCGATGGTTTTAAGATTCACATGGACTTCACAGCTGTGTGGGGCATCATGCCCGACCAGGCCCCTGACGTGATTCGGAAGTTTGGAACACTCGAAGCTGTTGAGACCAAGGTCGTCGTCCCACAGATCGAAAGCATCTGCCGTAACCGGGGCTCGTCTCTGGGAGCCGTCGCGCTGCTCGTGGGCGAATCACGCCGCAAGTTCCAGGACGAGGCCTCGAATGAGTTCGAGCGAATCCTGAAGGAGAAGGACCTGACCCTGCTCCACGGCTTTGTTCGCAACATCCACATCCCTCAACAGGTCCGCAAACCGATTCAGGAAAGCTTCCTGTCCGAGGAACTCAAGCTGACACGTGATCAGGAGCAACTGACAGCTCACACCGAAGGTCTCCTGCGAGAAGCGGAGAGAACCGTTGAACTTGAAACCGAGAGCATCAACGCCGAGACGACGAAGCTCCAGGCGGAGGCGATCGCCAGCGGTAACAAGAAGGCCGAAGAGACGAAGGCTGAGACTTCTAAGCTGGTGGCCAAGATCGCTCGCGACACCGCAGAACTCGACGCCCAGGCTGTCGTGACTCTCGGCAAAGCCAACGCCAGCATCAAACAGATGCAGGCAGAAGCGAAGTCAGAGCTGTTCAAACTGGCTGTTGACGCGTTCGGCTCGGGACAGGCTTACAACCAGTGGGTATTCGCCACCGGGCTGCCCGAGGACATTCAACTCGACCTGTTCTATGCGGGAGAGGGAACGTTCTGGACCGACCTCAAGGGATTCTCCGACGTCATGCTGAGCCGAGACGCTCAGCAGCAGAGGCAGAACACCACTCCGAAGCCCGCGAAATAGCGTTGTGACTCGGCATCCTCTGTGAAATTGAAAATCTTGCATCCCGTTCAAACAGACCGCGAGGCAATTGCCGCAATCGCAGTCTGTTTTTGCATTTACACACTGTCGGCAATCCTCACAACTTCGTCGTCAGCTGCGAAAAAGCAGTCCGACCTGCAAGTTCTGCCACCGACACGAAAAGTTCGGCTGTTTCTGCCGAAAGGGCTTGAGCTATACCACCGCTCACGACTGACACACCCGTCAGCACGTGACGTTGCATCCCTCCCGGTGAGAGGTCTCGTACCGGCTCCGGAACGACTCACACCCTTTTCAGGCCCTTCCCCATGCGACTCCGCACTCCGCACCGGATCACTGCGTTTCTCATAGCAGCCAGTGTGGGCGTTCTCGCAGGATGTGCTCCTTATTCAGGTAATGGTTATCAGCCCATCGGCTATGGGACCAGCCCTTACTACCCCGGTACTCCGTACGGGGGATACCCCAACGGCGGCACCGTGCCCGTCAACTATCCGGGAGGCACGCCGCCAATCATCTGGGGGCCAGTGACTCCCACCCCCAACACACCTCGTCCACCAGACAAACCCGTCGTACTGGAACCAGTTCCGCAGAATCCAGACCCGGGTACCGATCCCGGTCCGAATGTCCCGGTGAACTATCCAGTTCCGACTTCCCCCAACTCCCCGGAGGTCAACTCCAAGTGGGCCCCGTGGCCATTGCCCCCGCGCGGCACTGCTCAACAGAAAGTCCCGAACTCTCCCACCGAACTGGCGGCGACCGATCCCCAGGGACATCCCCAGCCAGCTGCCGCCGCCTCGCAGACGCAAACCGCTGCCAAGTACAACCTGGTCGCAGCGGACGACAGCACCATCGAAGGTCCCGTCCCAGGAAGTGGCAGCCAGGCAGATGGAACAGCTCCAGCCTCCAACCAGGACCTGCACTTCCGAGGGGGCAAGACGCTGCAGCACCTTTCCTATGTCAATCTGTATGTGGGAGGTGAGTCGGCAGGTTGGAAGCTCGCCGAAGTCGAAAAGATCGAGAACAGCATTGCAGCTGCATTGAATGACCAGAACCTGAACAACGTCATCATGCAGTACTTCAACAACCAGCCGATCAGCGCATCCCCTTACCCCTGTCACCCCCTCATCGGATACAAGCCGACGACCGTGACTCGGGCGGAGATCCAGAGTTATCTGGAGTATCTCGCCGACCAGAGCTACCTTCGGAACTACGACGCCAACACAACGGTCTTCAACTTCCTGCTTCCTCCCGGCACGATCCTGAGCGATGCCGACCACGCTGCCGGTTCAGGTTCGCCCCCAGCCAGCGACAGTAGTGACTCGAGCAGCGGGCTGGCCGGATATCACGGGTCCGTCCACCACAATAATCAGACGCTCTACTACTCCGTCGAGGCCTACTCGGAGAAACGCAGCGACGGATCCATGAACGGAATCCCAGTCTTCGTGGAAGCCTGGAAGAATGTCTGTGCGACGCTCTACCACGAGATCTGCGAATTCCGGACCGACCCCAATGTCGAAGAGGCCATCCGCGATCCCAACAATCCAGCGGCGGAAAAGTACCTCGGCTGGGTCACTGACGACGGACTGGAGATCGGTGACTCTCCGCTGGAATCAGGAGCTCCGCTTCGCAGTATCATCACGGAGGTCCCCCTGGCAAATGGCCAGGGCGTGGTCCCTGTCCAGTTGATCTACTCCAACGCCGTTCACGGACACGAGGGACCAATCCCGGCACCACATCCAGTACCTGCACAATAGGCTGAGAGCCCCCTGAGATCGCTCGGCGAATGAACTCGCGTGATCTACGGCAGGAACTGTTCCCGTTCCTCGGGGGTCGGAAGGCGGCAGGTTTCCTTCTGACCAAACCAGCTCAGCCGGTATCTCGACACGATCCGATAACCCAGATCTCGCAGCGGTAACGGCACGAACCACAAGAGCCACCCCAATACGGGCCAGGCACCAGGCAGCCCCCACGCGATCCGAACGACTGCTGCAGAACGGCGGTAGACTCCAGACGCGGTCTGGAGCACCAGCGTATCGAGACGCTGCCGCTCAGCCTCAGAGATTTCCAGTCGGGCAGTTTCCCCTTGTAATGGGGCGAACAGAAACCGGTGGTCGTGGTCTCTCTGAAGAATGAAATCAACCGTCGTATTACACAGCCCACACACCCCATCAAAAAAGACGATGGATTTGCCCTGGGCAGTCAGTTGATCAATCGAGGTTCGGTCGGGTGCGGCTGACATGACTGGTCTGAGTGAGGAGGTACGGGTCGATTCGGCTCGATCATGGTCGATCGACGGATTTCTGGCGAGTGGAAACAGCAGGACAATGTCTCGGCATTGTTGCAGTCATAGCTGGAATTCGGCACGATGCCGACATGAACACTTCATCACTGCTTCCCTTCATGGCCCTGCTGGCCGGTCTGTTTTAGGGAACCACCTTCGCAGCTGAGGCTGCCGAGGATCTTCCGTCGCTGGGAATCGAGATTCCCGCGACCGACGACGGACTCCCCGGTGCTGG
>CANJZR010000471.1 GCA_947479075.1 Planctomycetaceae bacterium | reverse complement strand
GGGCTGGCCCTAATTCGGATCACTCGTGCGGCGGGCGACCTCTTTGGCCTGCATGCGTTCCATCTTTTGATTCACGCGCGCAAAGTTCTTCAGCCAGGCATCATACTGCTCGGTCTTGAACCGGAAGAATTCGTTGACCTCGGCATGCGGGGTGAGCAGGAATTTTTCCTCGGCCAGCCCCTGGATCACGCAATCGGCCACCGCTTCGGGTGTCACCGATGTGTAGTGCAGGAACTGGTGCACCGGGTCGTTCAGATCGAGGAACTCCGTCGACACTCCGGCCGGACACAGGCATGACACGCGGATGCCCCGCCGCTGGTACTTCACCGACAACCACTCCGCAAACGACACTGCTGCGTGCTTGGTCACCGAGTAGGGGGCGGAGCCAATTTCGGTTAGCAATCCAGCTGCTGAGGAGGTCTGCAGCAGGTACCCCTCGCCCCGTTCCAGCATGGACGGCAAGACCGCCCGGGCCGCATAGACATGAGCCATCAGGTTCACATCCCACAGCCGTTGCCATTCGGAGTCCTCGACCTCAATTCCGCCGCTGGCCGTGACTCCGGCGTTGGAGACAAAGAGGTCGATCTGTCCAAACTGATCAAGGACCTGTCCAACCAGTGATTGAACTTCTGATTCCTGGCTCACATCGCAGCGAATGGCGACGCCACCGATTTCTGCAGCCAGTTCGCGTGCGGCATCCAGATTGATATCCGAGACCACGACTCCGCGAGCCCGTTCCTGAGCAAAACGACGGCAGAGTGCCTCGCCGATCCCATTGGCTCCGCCAGTGACGACCGCGACCTGATTCGCCAACTGCATCGATTTCCCGATCTTCTCAAACAGAACACGTTGCAAGACCCATCGAATCACCCAACGATTCGCACTACTGGACAGGAGCAGGTGCCCCCAGCAGAGACTGAACCTGGGTCTGGACGGTAGTCACGATCTGCTCCTCGATCGTGTCGGCCCAGGGGCTGGGGCGACCGTAGTATAGCATTGATGATTCCCCTTCATATCCGCCCTCCTTGAGGACGCGCAAAGAGGGGATATATGCCATCGTGTCGTTGGCATACCCCGCCACCCACACGATGCGATCGGGGTACTTCGCCCGCAGTTCTGTCTTCAAGCGGATCGAGTAGTCGACCACGACTTCACCGCTCAGGATCACCCAGACCGGACCATTGCCGAGCTTCCAGGTCTGCACCGGATAGGGATAAGCCGACCGGACCTTGCCCAAGGTCGCGATCTCGCGCTGCTGTTGTTTCGCTCGTCCGACTTCATAGATATTGGTCGACTGCAGCTGGGCTTCGATCTGCTCGGTGGTCGGGGTGCTTGCAAAGGCAATCTCCGGCTCGTCATAGCGAACATCCAGGTCGCCTGTAATAGGATTGGATCCCGCGAGCAGGGATGACTCAATCTCTTTGGCCAGACGTTCGCCATAGTCCTCTGCCTTGTCGACCGTGCCGCGAGGCAGGGGGTTCTGATCGCCACCGCAACCGGCCCAGAACATCGCCATCGTGCCGGGGTAATCGTATTCCAACTCCTGCGTCGCGTACCCGGGGTAGTCTCCGCACCACCGGAAGAAGTCGAGCGTCGTGGCGTGACAGGCATATCCGAAGACGATCGCCTTGATGTGATCTTCGCAGTTTACCTGCAGGATCGGGACATCATGATCGACCGGGCCCAGCAGTTCCCTGGCTGCGCGAAGTGCTGGAACCTCGGACTCTTTGTTTGTGCGACGATTCACCGCGAATCCGACCTTGCCGCGACTCCATTGAAGTTCAGCGGGAGTCAGGTCCCTGATCGCAGAACCCACAGCTGCCACGATCTGGTCGAGTACCCGGGTTGTGTACTCCGTCGCCAGAGACTTTTCTTCGTCCGGGAGTGTGTAGTGCGACAGGAGAGTGTTACCGAAGACCGGACCACAGTGAGTATGTGAGCAGAAGATTGCGATGCGAGCCCGCTCCAGTCCATGCTCCTTCGTGATCCGCAGTCTGAGTGAGTTCGAGGTCTCTTCGTCGATGCCAATCAGATCGAGCGTGATTGCTGCCACGCGTTGACCTCGCGCGTCCTCCAGCACGAGGACTTTGCCCCACAGCGGAGTTTGCGTCCCGGTCGCTCGATGGTCGCGCGACGCGTAACCCGCCATCCACATCGGCTTTTGCGGTGTGATGTCGACTTTGGAGATTCCGGCTTTCCAGTCGGCAGCTCCTGCATGCGTGGACGCTCCCACCAAAAACAGGAACACCATCCAGATACATGCCCTGCGCCACTTCATGGGGAGGGGGGGCTCATACATGATGAAGTCGGATCGCAAGCGACACCTGCAATAGTTTTTGAATTGTTCCCCTTGGGGAAGTCGATACGCCCATCGTGTCGCCGCCTCTCCCATAAGTCAATCGGGGAGACGCTGACGTGACTCCAGATGTGAACTCGAATGCGGGAGGAAGCTCGTGATCACTCAGATTTCCGGCTGTGCATGGGACTCGGGGCTCAGGATTCGGTTATCATTGAGGAGCCGCTTGAACGGTTGGGGGTGACGTCAGTTAGACCTGTACGCCACCTGCTGACTCCTGCCTGACTCCCACCTCTCTGAAGTCATTCATCATGCGAACACTCATTCACTCTGCGTTCGTTTTCGTTCTTGGACTCGTGACGAGCGGAGTGATCCGGGGTGATGACGCGTCGACGGGCCCCGTTCCCGATCCTGGATTGCAGTTGAACTACCAATCCGATGTGCTCCCCCTTCTCACCAAATACTGCGGAGATTGCCATCAGGGGGACAATGCGAACGCTGGAGTCGTATTGGAGGCACTGACAGAGAGCCGAGCCGCAACCCGCGACAAAGCGATCTGGAAGAAGATCCATGTCCAGCTCACGAACAAGATTATGCCGCCCGTCGACCATCCGCAGCCCGCTGATGACGAGCGTCAGAAAATGGTCGACTGGATCAACTCACATGCGATGACTCTGAAATGCGATGAGGCGGGGTTTCCGGGCCGAGTGACTGTCCGTCGACTCAATCGCTCAGAGTACAACAACACGGTTCGCGACCTGTTCGGCGTCGACTTTCAGCCAGCCGGTTCCTTCCCCGCAGATGACACGGGATATGGATTCGACAACATCGGCGACGTGCTGACTCTGCCGCCGGTGCTGTTTGAACGCTATCTGGAGGCTGCGGAACAAGTCACCCAGCGTGCGATCCTGGCCCCAGATGAGGACTTCCTTGTCGAACGTAGCCAAACGGGAGGGGTTCTGGCATCCAAGGGCGAAGTGACCAAAGAGTTCGAGTTTCCAGCCGATGCGGAGTACGACCTCAAGATCGTGGCGTACGCCGACCAGGCGGGGCCCGATCTGGCCAAGATGTCGTTTCTTCTGGATGGTAAAGAGCTGTCGGCTCACGACATCAAGGCGACGAAGGCGGATGAAGCCGACACCGTGCACATGCGAGTCAAAGTCGCCCAAGGCAAGCACACTCTCGCCGGCGGGTTCCTGAACGACTACTACAAACAGATGGATGACAAGACCGAGGACCGCAATCTGCATGTCGTGTCTCTGTCGGTCGCGGGTCCGATTGGAGTACTGCCGACGGAACTCCCTGAATCCCACCGCCGGATCATGACCGTCTCCCCTCATTCGAAAGAAGAGTACGCCACAGCTGCGACTGCGATTCTTTCGAAGATCCTGCCCAGAATCTGGAGACGCCCGACCACTGACGAAGAGATTCAACAGCTGGTCAAGCTGGTGCTGAACGTGACCGACGACGGGGGATCGTTTGAACGAGGGATTCAGACGGGTTTGCAG
>CANJZR010000470.1 GCA_947479075.1 Planctomycetaceae bacterium | reverse complement strand
CAGGCTCTCGATCTTGTCGCTGCGGCCCCACGAGCGCAGCCCCCACTCTGCGGCAGAGTGGACACCGGAATCGGGATCGGTACGGAAGGCGGTTTCGAACGCGGTGAGGCAGTTTTCCTGGAGTGCGGGGCGGAAGTTCTGGCGAGCGGTCACATCGATCCCCGCCAGAACCCGGAGCAAAGATGCTCGCAGTGACGCGGTGGTGGTTGTGCTCAGCTTGGTGTAGATCGCCTCGCAGTTCAGGACCAGATCGGTCAGGCGTTTTTCCAGGAAGGCGGTGATCTCCGGGTCATCTGTCTGACCCAGCGACTGCCACGTCGGATCCGCATCGCCGAGAGCGAAGAGCAGAGCAGCTGCGTGGGCTCTGCGTTCGAGAACCCGGCTGCGGGCGTCGTATTTCTCCTCCGGCGTGGGCAATGTGTTGTAGATGAACAGCAATCGGTTCACCGCTTCGGGGCGATGGGCTTCGAGTTTGGCAAACAGCGTGCGATGCTGCTGCGAAGTGGCTGTCAGCAGTAGCTCAACCAGTGCCTGTGGTCGATCGGTGACATATTCCCCCAGAATCGCAGCTGAGAATTCCCGGTCCAGTTCCCCGCGATCCGTGGAGGCATAGACCTTGCTCAAGTGCTCGATGAGAAAGTCGCGTGCCGGCTGAAACATTGCAATCCAGGCGTTGAACTGTCCCTGATTGTCGGCGATCTGGCTGATGAGTTGTTCCGCCACGAAGTCAGCGGATGCCTTCCATTTGGCTTGAGCATCCGGAGTGGAGGTCTCGAACCCCGCCAGAGCGGCTGCCGCCCGGAATCGTTTATTGGACTCCTGGGCCGGATCGGTGAGGATGGCCCAGAGATGGCTGGCCAGCTGCGATTGATCGGTATGAACGATGAGCGCGCGGCTGATGACGGCCACACTTGCCGGGGGCTCCAGCAGCATGCGATCTCGGAGGTATTCCCCGAGGTTGGTGTTCGAAGGCAACAACGCCAGACTGAAATTCACCCGGGCCCGCGAGTCGGGTCCCGCCTGGACCAGTGCATCGAGAAGCTGGGGATTGGCCCAGCGCTGGATGGGTTCCAGCTGCTTGATGATCTCCGGGACATCGTCGGTGGGGGCAGTCCGGAGCGATTCGACCAGGGAGCGTGAACGTGTCCGCGGAACTGAGTCGTTAATCCACCAGCCGACGCACAGCAGCAGGACAGCTGCCATGGCCATCCGCGAGAGGTAATAGCGACTGGCCCGCCGCATCATCTTCTGCTCTGCCTGCTGGTGAGCCCGATTCTTCCGCGTCGTGAAGGCGAGGATGCTCAACCACTCGAGCAAGGACGGGAGCGTGCGGCTGGATGGTCTGGCCTGCCAGCTCTGGGCCCGCTCTTCCAGCAGTAACTCGGCCCGGCCCCGTCGGGTGGCCTTCTTCTTCTGGGTGAGCCACTCCGTCAGTGAGGGGACGAGGTAGTCGTGTGTCAGGTTGTAGTACCGTTCCTCGGCAAGCTGGGGGCGATCCGACACGTCGTTGCCGGTACTCTGCCCGACCGGATCGGTGGGCGTGATCAGTCGCAGCTCCGAGTCCAGAATTCGCAACAGGACATCGAAGTCCCGCTTGTGATCGTCGTAGCCTGACCCGGCCAGCAGTTCTTGATAGGAGCGCATGCCGCCCTTAATGCCGCCCCCCTGGTCGGACAGCAACATCGACAGCACCGACCGGGCTGCTTTCTGGTGAATGCGGTGCTGGGGGTTCGCAGTCCGTCCGTTAAAGGTCTCTTCCAGGAAGGTCACGCCGACACCTTTTGCTCCTCCCAGTTCCTGCAGTGTTGAGGGAGTCCAGCGCTTGTCTTTCACCATTTCCGCGAACAAGGCCAGATGCACCGGAATGACCTGCTGGTTCTGGGCCAGATCATTGGTCGCCTGCTCAACGAACATGGTTTGCAGTTGATCGAGCTTCTCATGCCCTGGGGGGAGAGCCCCGTAGGCTCGGCCCATGGCAGTCAGCACCTTGCGTGCGTGACGCATGCCGAACAGGTCGATGGCGGAAATATTGTTGTTCGGAATCAGCGATACATCGAGGTCTTCCATGAAATGCGTAATGGCCATCCAGAAGTCATCGCGTGCAGAGATGACACACTGCAGATGAGCCCCGTCACATTGCCGGAGAGCACGGACCAGTTCGCTGGAACTGTGATCCTGTCGGGAGTGCAACCACTGTTCAAACTGATCGAGAACAATGAGCACCTTTGTACGCACAGGAAGATCGAGGCCACGTCGGATGGCCGCCATGGTGCCGGCAAGGTCGAGTTCTCGCGAGAGAGTCGGACAACTCTTGCGCAGAGCCTTGAGCAGCCGGAGTTCGGTTTCGTGAGGAGTCGACTCCACGTAGATCCGAACAATGTTTTCCGGAAGGTGCGGTATGACAGCGGCCTTCAGGAAGGATGACTTTCCGCAGCCGCTGGGCCCATAAACAAGTCCTACGCGGAACGTCTTCTCGGGATCCTCTTCGAGAATCCGCGTTCTCCAGAATCGAACACTTTCCGGGAGGCCATCACGGTCTCTGGGGCCGGGCAAGAGTTCGAGGAAGAATCCGGCATCATCACCATCGAATGACCGCAATCCCTTCGGAATGATCGTGAGTGGATTTGTGGCAGCTGACTGAAGATCGCTGGACACCGCAGCGCCCGAGTTCGAGAGCCTCGCTCCGCTGGCAGCCCTCGCGCTGAGATCAACGCCCTGGCTCAGGAAATACCGCAAGTCTTCGGCCATGTCGCGAGCTGTGCTGTACCGCTCGGAAACGCGGTAGGAGAGCGACTTCAGACAGATACGCTCCAGCTCTTGCGGAATCGAGTCATCAATCTGGCGGAGCGGCCGAGCCTCGACGGGCGATTGCCGCTCCTGCCACGCTTTGCCGAAGGGGCGACGATTTGACAACAACTCGTACAGTACGATCCCCAGACTGAACACATCCGAACGACCATCGACGAGATGACCCTCTCCGCGGACCTGTTCCGGACTCATATAGGCCGGTGTTCCGGCAGAGGGACGGTCTTTCCCCCAGTTCTCATCTTTCAGCGCAATTCCGAAGTCGGCCAGGTAAGGGCGATTCTCGGTGTCGATCAGGATATTGGCAGGCTTAATGTCTCGATGCACAACTCCATGCAGGTGAGAATAATGCAGAGCTTCGGCGACGACCGACAACAACTCGGCAACGGCTGAGAACGAGAAATGTACGTGTTTGTTCTTCGTCGCCAGGTCGCTGCCTTCGATGTACTTGGAAACAATAAAGCATCGTCCATCGTCGGTGCGGCCAAAGTCAAAGACTGGGACGATCGCCGGGTGATCGAGACTTGCCAGAATCCTGGCCTCTTCGAAATAGGTTTCGACATCGCCCGGGTTTGAGATGCGATATGCGTGAGGCACCTTGATCGCCACAGAACGGCGCAGCTCTTCGTCGAATGCCAGGTAGACACGCCCGAAACCCCCGTCTCCCAAGATTCGCTGAACGCGAAAGCGGCCAATCAACTGTGGCTGGTCAACAGCTCGGTTGGATGTCGCGGAGGAATGAAGAACCGCTTCATCGACCGAGAAGAACGGCTCATCGAAGATTGCCCCTTTATCAGTGTCAGGCCCTTGAATTGCAGTCGTCTGCACTCCCCTGTCAGACGGCTCGTGACGCTTCGCAGACAACTGCTCATGCAGCTCATTGCGGACATCCGGAAACCGGGACGCGAAGACCGCAATGTCAAGACGTTCCCCACGGCCAGAAAGATGTTGGAACTCGCCAAGGATTAATCGTAATTTTGCCCGAATGTGGGTATTGAGAACT
>CANJZR010000469.1 GCA_947479075.1 Planctomycetaceae bacterium | reverse complement strand
TTCGAGATAAGCGACCCCCTCTTCCACGCCCTGATGAATGCGACCAAAGACACCCACATCGACCGTGTTGTCTTCAACGGCTTGATCGATATCAAAGTCGGGGAGCGGATGCCGACGCAGCCAGGCGTGTAAGGCTCGCAACGAGTGAGCGGTGATGTCAGGAGAACTGCGGTCAAAAGGGAGCGTTCCCCATCCACGACAGAAGGTCGGGAATCCACCGTCCCGGTTCTGCAGCCCGAGTAACCAGTACAAGCCATTGTCGATGGCAAGTTCACAATCCTCGCGATGAGCCGCCTCGCGCTGGCGTTGGTTGCCCGCCACGCCCGCAGGCTCGTCCGCGTGAACTCCATCGAGATTCGCCAGCTGGCTCACGGCCAGAATCGCCCCTGGCGTATCATCCGCATCGGGAACGCCGCCGGGGAGATCGGTCCAGGCCCATCCGCCGGGTGCGGCATTCGTATACGGGTGAACCTTCTTGTATTGCTGATCGAGCAGCCACCCGAGAATCGGAGTGCGTCCAGCCTCTGGTAAGTCATTCTCCAGAGCATTGACCGCCAGAGTCGTGGCCCAGGTGGTGAGGTTCGTATCGATCGGCCAGCTCCCATCGGGGCGGACCGACTGAATGAGAAAGTCGACCGCACGCACAACCACCGGATGATCGGCCAGCCCCATCCCTGCCAGACTCATCGTCACAAAGCTGGTGAGAGGAGCGGCTTCGAGAAACCCACCGTTGGATGGCTGGATCTTTTGCAGCACGGCCAGACTGCGATCCCGCGCCAGCCAGCGAGTCACACGCGTGATCGGGTTCCATGTTTTCCCGTGATGGTGACGCACCTGACCGATCGCGATGAGCGCCGGAAGGGCGTAACTCACGACGGGAAACTTCGCCATCGCATACCAGCTGGCCGGAATGCACGACAGCTCAAACGGCAGTCGGGGCACCTGACTCCACGGCACCAGCCCGGCGAGGGCACAATGAGTGAGGATCGGGACCGAAAAAGTCCTATCCTTGCCGTACCGTTTGATGAGGGCGGGAATGCCACCTGCTTGATCGACGTATCCCGCAGCTCGGATGATCGCCTGATCACGCGCTGCACACTGCTCCGCCGAGAGAGTCAGCGGAACGGCCGCTGACGCGTTTCGCGTGGCGACGAGCGTGGCGTGGCACAACATCGTCGTTGAGATGTTACTGAAGCTTTTGGAAGTATCGCCCCAGCCGCCATCGGTGTTCTGAGTGGCAATCAGCCACGACACACCGCGTTCGATCAGGTTCGGCAACGAGTGAATGCTGTCGGACCGAACGGCACTCACGCCTGATCCCGACGGCTTTGCGTTGGCCACTTGCAGCAAGGCCATCACCGCAGTCGCGGTCGACAATGCGGAGGTCGAAAGTTCACCGACCCAATACCCGGCGGGCGTCCGCTGAGCCAGCAACGTCTGGATCGCGACATCACAGCCGCGATTCAACCGGTCGCCATCGACACTCACTTCGCGTCCGCCAGCCGACAGAACAACATGCGGCCCGCACTGTTCTGCAGGACGCTCGTCACCACAGTATCGACATCGTTACCGACCTCTTTCGAGCCCGCTTCGACGACGACCATTGTTCCGTCGTCGAGATATCCGACGCCCTGATTGTAACCTTCGCCTTCTTTGATCACCCGGATTCGCACGGCCTCGCCGGGAATGAATCGCGGCTTCAACGCGTTCGCTACATCATTCAGATTGATGACCTGAATCCCCTGAATCGACGCCAGCTTGTTCAGGTTCAAATCGTTGGTCACCAGTCGACCGTTGAACGACTTGCAGGTCTCAATCAGCCGCTGATCAACCGACTTTCCCTTACCGGAGTCGGTCTCGACGACCTTCACTTCGACCTTAGGATCCTGCTGCAGCTTCTTGAGAATGTCCAGACCGCGACGTCCACGGGTGCGACGGACCTTGTCATGGCTGTCGGCGATGTCCTGAATCTCCTGCAGAATGTACTGCGGGACGATCAGTTGGGCATCGACCACATGTGTTTCAATGATGTCTGAGATTCGACCATCGATTAGTGCGCTGCTGTCGAGAACCATGGGGCGGCCCCCCTTCAATTCACGCTGGAACTCCACATAGGGAATCACAAAGCGGAACTGGTCCTTCGTCTGCATCATGAAGGTGATGCACAGGTAGGGCAGTATCAACAGGGTCAACATCGTGATGCCGGCCTGAAAGTTCTTGCCGTCTGAGCCCAGGCTGGAAAACATCGGACCGAGCGCCAGATTCAACAGGTGGGCCAGCAGGATCCCGATCAACAACCCGAAGTAGATGACCGAGATGACTTCGACTCTCTTGCGAGGGAGAAGTACGTCAACGACCAGGATGGAAAGAGCGAGTGCCGTAATGACAAAGAAGGCCGGAACCTGGTGAGCCGTGACGACCTGAGGGGCAGCGCTGCTGTCACTAAAGCAGAATGCTGCGGTCGCTCCGATGCACACGAAGGCATAAAGCAACCGGACAATCAACAACGCCATGGGGCACCTTCTCTTGAAATCCCTTCGTCTTCCCTCTGTGGCCCGTGGGGAATTCGATGGGGCAATGTGAAGAAATCCTAAGCCAATAGCGGGCAGATTTCCACCTAGCCCCATGCTTGAGACCGCTGTTTCTCGCGAAACGTTCGTCACAACCCGTATCAAGACAACCCATTGTGGTGGATCGAAGTGGACTGTTCCGATTCTGTCAGTCGAATCGGTGTCGTGCGTTCCGCTTTCATTCCGGTTTCAGACGCTCCGGGTCCTTGATGTACATCAACAGAACCGCCAGATCAGCTGGGGTAATCCCACTGATTCGGCTCGCCTGGCCTAAATCTCGCGGGCGAACCTTGGAGAACTTCTCACGGGCTTCGAATCGCAACTGGGGTGCCGCGCGGAAGTCGAACGTTTCCGGAATACGAACCGCCTGAATCTTGCCCTGTCGGCTGACCTCAGTCTGCTGACGATTGATATAGCCAGCGTACTTCACTTCGATCTGGATCTGCTCCCAGGCCCGAGGCGAGAGCGACATCTCGACCATCTGCGGCGAGAGGCTGCGAACAGCATCGATCGTCATTTCCGGTCGGCGTAGCCACTCTTCCAGAGTTTGCCCCTGATGTCGATTCTTCGTCAGTGCGGCCAATCCTCGCGCGAGTTCAGCTTCGTATTCCGCATGCTGCTGACAACGCTCTGTACTCGCCAGTCCAATGCGCTCGCCGATGGGAGTCAGCCGACGATCGGCGTTGTCATGCCGCAGTAGCAACCGAAACTCCGCCCGTGACGTAAACATCCGGTACGGTTCATCAACCCCCTTGGTCACCAGATCGTCTACCAGCACCCCGAGATAAGCCTGGCTGCGGTCGAGGATCAGAGGCTCCGCCCCCTTCAACTTGAGAGCAGCATTGGCTCCCGCCAGCAGCCCCTGCCCGGCCGCTTCCTCATACCCGGTTGTCCCATTGATCTGCCCCGCGAAGTACAGGCCGGCAACTCGCTTGGTCTCCAACGTGGGAGTCAGTTGAGTTGGTGGGGCGAAGTCGTATTCGACTGCGTACCCATAGCGCATGATCTCGGCACGTTCGAGTCCCTTGATTGATCGGACCAGCATGTCCTGAACATCACGCGGCAGGCTGGTGGAGATCCCATTGCAGTAGAACTCGTGTGTGTGTCGACCTTCCGGCTCCAGAAAGATCTGGTGCGAGGACTTCTCGGCAAACCGCACCACCTTGTCCTCGATACTCGGACAATATCGCGGACCGGTCGATTGAATCTGCCCGCTATACATGGGAGCGCGATGCAGATTG
>CANJZR010000468.1 GCA_947479075.1 Planctomycetaceae bacterium | reverse complement strand
GTTGGAACCTTCGATCCGCAACAGGCCGGGCAGTTCTTGACCGTCGCGGAGGATGATGTAGGAGTCGGCACCGGTGACGCTGTCCCATTCGAGTGTCGCCAATCCGCTGGCGTTGGTTGTTGCCGAAGACTCGCTTCGCTGGCCTTGGGAGCCAACCGCGATCAGGGCGTAGGTATGAGCTGTGGTGCCGGTTGTTTTTAACACTCGCGGAGGCGACGGCTGGCCGATGGGTTTGGCCTCCAGTTTCCCTCCCCACAGCTGGAGCGTTTCCGAGGGGTAGGGGAGACCACCGCCGCCGTAACCACCGCCTCCCACCGACATCATGCCCTGTCCAATGATGGCATCGGTGAGCGGTTCGCCGTGGTTCGGACGGAACGATTGGAACCGCAGCCGGCCCGGATGATTGCCGCCGTTCCACTGCTCGGGCGGGATCTCGCTCTTCTCCAGAATCTCTCCCTGAATGATCGCAGCTTGTCGCCACGCATCATCGAGCCAGACGTTCCACGAGATGTGGCCGGGGGCACGGAACATGGACCCATCCCGATTGATGGCGTGAAAGCGATCATCGAACGGGTCGTCGATCTCGGACTTGATCAGGCGACTACGGACCCACAACCCAGCTGTGCCGGGACGACCGTTCTCATCGGGAGCGAGCGACCGGACCACGATTCCGCGAGGGATCTGTTGCGACTCGAATCCCGTGTCCCAGGGAGATCCGGTGTCGGACACGATCAGTTCCCTACGCACGATCAGTCGGTCAACAGTCAGCTCCTTGACGGTCTCCTGCGAAGCGGCATGTGCTGGGATCGCCGAGTGGCCATTCAGGAAGTGGGTGACCACGAGAGAGGTTCCGACAGATAGCAGGACGGTGAAGAGTGTATTTTTGATGGGCATGTCTGGGGCGTCCTCAATGGAATAGCAACAGTACAGATTTCACAGAATTGACAGGCGAAGCGTTCGTCTGCATCGTACTTTCGCGACGGGGAATGCACAGGCTCTGGCCCCCACCAGCCTCAGCCGATGGCCAGGTGATGTACCCGAGTCCAAGGGAGTAGCTGAGTGTGTTCAATTAACCCATCAAGGGATACTATTGGGTTTGTGGCCGAAGGGGCAGCTTGATCGGGGGAGTACCCGGCTCAAGATGTACTCCTCCTGACGTGGATCGGGATCGCATGCGACATGGGTGTTCGAGTGTGACCGGAGACCGCCTCCGAGTGTGGCTATGGGGAGTCGCACTGTTTGCAGGCCAGTTAAATTGCAGCTCGATCTTTGCAGAGGATGACCTGGAGTTCTTCGAGCGGAAGGTCCGTCCAGTCCTGGTGAAACACTGTTACGAGTGCCACTCTGCCGACTCCAGGAAACTCGGCGGTGGGTTACTGCTCGACAGTCGGGATGGCGTGCGACAGGGGGGAGATTCGGGACCGGCGATCGAAGTGGGCAAACCCGAGGCCAGTTTGCTGATCAAGGCGGTCCGCTATCAGGACGATGCGTCGAACATGCCGCCGCAGGGGAAGCTTTCTGATCAGGCGATTGCAGATCTGGAGGAGTGGGTTCGTCGGGGCGCCCCCGACCCGCGTGACATGCCGACAAAGCGGGCACCCGGAGCGACTTGGGAAGAGCAGCGGAAAGAGCGATCTCAGTGGTGGAGTTTGCAACCGGTGAAAGAGACTCCGGTACCGACTCCGAAGAATGCCGACTGGTCGACCGCTCAGATCGACCGCTTCCTGCTGGCGAAAGCCGAAGAGCAGGGACTCGAACCAGTGGAGGCAGCTGACCCGCATCTCCTGATTCGACGGCTCAGCCTGACGTTGACCGGGCTCCCTCCGACATCAGCACAGGTCACGACCGTGTTCAATGAACTGCGGTCTGCTACTGATCCGCAGGCACGGCAGGCTGTGGTCGAACAGTACGTCGACTCGCTGCTGGCTACTCCCCATTTTGGCGAGCGGTGGGCGCGGCACTGGATGGATGTTGTGCGGTTTACGGAGACGCATGGCAACGAATGGAATTACGAGGTTCACCACGCCTGGCGATATCGTGACTACATGATTCGAGCGTTGAACGCCGATGTGCCGTATGACCAGCTGGTGCGGGAGCATATCGCCGGAGATCTGTTGTCAGAGCCTCGCGTGAATGATGCAGACCACATCAACGAGTCGGTCATCGGGACGAGCTTTTACCGCTTTGGCGAAGTGAATCACGATGACTGTATTTCCTTGCGGGAACTCGGATACGACATCCTCGACAACCAGATCGACACCGCGACGAAGGCTTTTCAGGGAATGACGGTGGCATGCGCGCGTTGTCATGACCACAAGTTCGACCCGATCTCGATGAAGGACTATTACGCGCTGCTCGGAGTTCTGCGGAGCTCACGACTGGTCGCCCAGACCATTGACGCGCCATCAGTCAATGCGGAACCCATTGCGCAGCTGCGCGAATTGCGTGAGAAGATGCGGGAGGAGTTATCCAGGTTGTGGGCGACTCAATCTCAGGAGGCTGGCCGTTACCTGCGGGCAGCGATTGCGAGATCGACGAATGCGGCTGACGTGGCCACTCTTTCGGTGGGACTCGATGTTGCGCAGATCGACAAGTGGGTCGCTGTGCTGAAGGCCGAAAAGCCGCAGTATGAGGATGCCTTTGAGCCGCTTCGTCTGGCGATCAGGGCGACTCATCCGCCCGAACCGGTTGCAGGTACCGATGGCAAGGTCCCACTAGCTCCTGAGCGGAAATCGGTGACCGATGCATGGGCGACAGTGGTGCAGCAATACACTGCCGAAGACAAGACTCGCACTGAGTTCAATCAGACCCAGTTTCAAACATACGCCGACTTCCGAGGCGGTATCCCGGAAGGGTGGGATTTCGGCGGACAGGGGCTGCGCGAGCCGATGGCCAAGGCTGGTGATCTGGTGATCGCCCCCGAGGGAGATCGTCTGGTGCGGTCGGTGTTGCCCGCCGGATGTTTCTCGGGGGCAGTGTCGGATCGACTGAACGGGACATTGCGGTCACAAGTGATTCCGAAGGGGAAAAAGCAGATCAGCTTCTGCGTCCTGGGCGAACGCAGCAGCGCGGTACGGCTGGTGTCGAACAATTGCCAGCTCAACTACCAGAACTACCGGGCACTGATTCAGCCACACCTGCACTGGATCACATTTTCACTTCCAGACGATCGGGAGCAGCTGCGGACGTATGCCGAGCTGATGACGATGTGGGACAATCCGAAGTTCCCCGATCAATTGGCGGCACTCGGTGGAGATCCGGGTTTCTATCGTGTGCCCTGGGAGAAGGCGACCGAGAATCCGCGGTCGTACTTCGGTGTCACGCAAGTCGTCCTGCATGATTGTGACGAGTCACCAAAGCGGGATTTGAGTCACCTCCGGCCGCTGCTGGCAGCCGATGCCGTTGTCTCATTCGATCAGATCATCGAACGCTATGGGCAAACGATCCAATCTGCGGTGAAACGCTGGAGCGAGCAGCAGCCGACTGCGGATGATGTGGTCTGGATGAACTCGCTGGTCCAGCATGGCCTGATCGGGAATGATCGGTCTGCCTCTCCACAGCTGGCTGTACTGTCTGACCAGTTCAGACTTATTGAGTCTCAACTGGCAGCTCCGCGGGTGGTGCCCGGACTGGCCGATGTCGATGCCGGGATTGATCAGCCGGTCTTCGTGCGGGGAGACTGTCATAACCCCGGACCGGTCACGCCTCGACAATATCTGACATCGTTCGAGGCTTTTCAGCCACCCGAACTGGCCACTCTCCCTCCGGGAAGCGGGCGACTGGCCGTCGCGGAGCAGTTTGCCAATCGCCGTAATCCACT
>CANJZR010000467.1 GCA_947479075.1 Planctomycetaceae bacterium | reverse complement strand
TGACGCCCGAGTCGCGAAACAGCTTCATATCGGAATGAATGGCCCGCACATTGATGGAGGGGGCGAATGCCCCGGACGGATGTTGCTGGAAAACCCTCCAGTAATCCCACACGCCCAGCTGGCAGTGTTTCGCCTGCCACCCGCGGAAGAGATTCATCGAGCGTTCGTTGCGGGGATCGGCCAGTGGTTTGGTGAGGTCGGAGAAACCATAGTTATCGATGAACCGCACCATGACGTTTGGATCTGGTGACAATGTGCGTGGAGCTTGAAGCGTGAAGTTGTAGGCCTCGGTCATCACGGTGATTTCCGGGAACTCGTCTTTGAGCGCGCGGGCCACGTGGTTGATAAACTCCAGCTGGGGGCCACTTTCGGAGCCTTCACGATCGGTAATCGCTTTGCATTGCGGGCACAGACAGAGGTTGGAGGTGTTGTCGTTCTGGGAGAGGACCAGCACGCGGGAGGGCTCGCGTTGCTCCTTCTCAGCAGTGGCTCGCTCATCGAGGATGAACTTCTTTGATCGCTCAATCACGATGCGGCGGACGTCTTCGTTCGTCACGCAGAGCTGGGTCCAAGCTGACTGGTTACCCATGTCGTCGGTCAGCCGCTTGCCGGTGGCGTCCATGGCAAAGTATTCGGGATGAGTGACCGCGAATTCTTTCGACGAAATAAAGTGGCCAAATGTATGCACGCCCGTCGGGATCATGCGGGCGTAGTCGCCGGAGGTCACGCGACCGTTGTTGGTGTTCTTGTTGACGATGGCGAACTTTTCGGAGACCGGGCCGCCGTTCGCGGGGTGTCCATAGGGGAATCCGCTGAAGAGAGAGCGTACGGGGAAAGCGGGTTGTCCGTGGCGGTCGATCGCAGGGATTGAGAGTGTGGAGTGCGGCGTGATCACCTCCGTGAAGGGATCGAGGTAAACGACGCCGAGTTCTCGTTCGAGGAACTCGCTCACGGCATAGATCGTGCCACGCGGGCGACCTCCGGCCAGGATCAGCGAGTGCCCGATCGACGTGATCCGCCACTCTTCGGGCTTGAGTTGGGCGGAGTTGATGCTGTGCTTGCGAGCGAACGCAGTATCGCCGACCAGCATTCTGTGCGGGGGAAGGTGGGGGGCGTCTTCGGTATGGATTGGCAGGCGGGCCCCGGTGACCTGCTGGAGAGCTGTCGCCAGCCAGTCGGCAGCAGTGGCTTCCTCGGGGGTGGGTTTGGCAGGTGTCACGATGACATACGACGATTTCCCGGCGGTGGCAATCTTCAGGTCGCTGGCGAGTGTTGTATTCGTCTTGCTCAAGCCGAGGGCGAGGATCACCAGTAACAAGTAGTTTCGCATGGGGGCGACCTGGCTCAGTGGAAAGGAAGTACAGAAAAGAGAGCATATTCCCACGGCTCGACCCTCACAATGACCATCCTTTTGATGAAGTCGGATGACAGCTGTCGATGGATGTGGGGCCGCTATTTCACAGGATGGCTGTCAGCCTTCGTGATCGTTAAGTTCGCGGCAGGTTTCGGAGTGCACGCGACCGTGAACTGGTTGTCCGGGCCAGCTACACTCTCGCTGATGTGATGCCCGGTGTTGTGGTTCGATTGGACGGCCTGCCCATGTTTCGACTCTGCTCGATCTATTGTCTGCTGTGGATGTGTGCTGCACTCCCGGCCGAGGAGATTCGCCACTCCTTTTTCATTGCCGGTCCGACGTTCACGGGGATCATCGCCGAGGATGGGAGCGAGCAATGGGACAGCGGTCGCCCCGCTGCCCGTGATGGGTTTGTGCTTCCTGGCGGTAACATCCTGATTGCGTGGAGCGATGAGGTGAAAGAGTTCACCCCCGCTCATGATGTGGTCTTTGCCCATAAACTCTCCTCTCTGAACAAGGAGATTGGTACAGCTGTGAGATTGGCAACTGGCCGGACTTTGATCACCGAACTGGGCGAGAAGCCACGGCTGCTGGAGGTCAACGCCGACGGTTCGATCGCGGTGGAGTTTCCGCTGCTCCCCGAGACCGATAACGCCCATATGCAGACCCGCATGGCCCGCAAGCTGGCCAGTGGCAACTATCTCGTGCCCCATCTCCTGGCGTTCCAGGTGAAGGAATACAAACCAGATGGAGAGGTGGTTCGTTCGATCGCGACCGATCTGCCGGAACTGGGCGGGCGAGCTGCCGAGAACTGGCCGTTTACGGCGATCGAGCTGTCGAACGGGCGGGTGCTGGTCAATCTGACGCACGGGAACAAAACCGTCGAATTTGACAAAGCGGGGCGTGTTGTCTGGCAGGTCAGTAATGCTGACTTTCCCGAACAGAAGCCCTTCGCCGATCCCTGTGGCGGGCAGAGGTTGCCGAACGGGAATACAGTGATCGCCAGTTACGCCTCACAGGGACCGATCAAGGTCTTTGAGGTCACGCCCGACAAGAAAATTGTCTGGACCTATACCGGGCCGCATCGGGCTCATGAGATCCAGGTCCTCACGACCAACGGCCAACCGATTACCGAGGTCTTGAAGTAACGATCGCTGATCGTTGTTTCATGGCTCTACGGCACTTCACTCACACACACTTCGCATTGCTGGAATCACATTCATGAACTTTGTCCCGACGGAACTCCCCGAAGTCGTTGTGGTTGAGCCGAAGGTGTTCGGTGACTCGCGTGGCTTCTTCATGGAAGTCTTTCACGAGGCCCGTTTCGCCGAGGCAGGGCTGCCGACGGTGTGGAAACAGGACAACATCTCGCGGTCACAGAAGAACGTGCTGCGGGGGTTGCACTTCCAGTTGACCCAGCCGCAAGGGAAGTTGGTTCGCTGCCTGCGTGGGGCGATCTATGACGTCGCGGTCGATGTGCGGCGCAGCTCGCCGACGTTTGGCAAATGGGTCGGCGTTGAGATTACGGAAGAGAATCGCCGGGCGCTCTATGTGCCGGTGGGATTCGCTCACGGGTTCTGTGTGCTGTCGGATCTGGCCGATGTGGAGTACAAGTGCACCGACCTGTATGCCCCGGAGCATGAGCGGTCGCTGATCTGGAATGACCCGGCCGTTGGCGTGAAGTGGCCACTGAGTGGCGATGCCCAACTGTCGCCGAAGGATCTGCTCGCGAAGCCGCTGGCCGAGCTGGAATGCTACCCCTAGGCTGAACCTCAGACCGGTGGAGTGATAGAATCACTGCTCCTTGAGATCGATGAGCAGACTATGACACAGCATGCGACTCCCAAACTGACATCACGTCTGGCTCTGACCTGTGGTGATGTGGCTGGTGTTGGGCCCGAAGTCGTGATTCGCAGCCTGGCGGTGTTGCTTCCGTGGCGTGAATTGCGAGCGGTGATCGTCGGATGTCCGGTCGTCGTGCGGCGAGCGCTAGATCTCCTGTCGCTCGACTGGGAGGTTGTGACGATCGACGAATGTGGAGCCGATTGGTGCCAGGTGGGACGGCTGGTCGTGTGGAATCCTTCGTCGTCGGATGTGAAGGATGTTCCAGTGGGAGTCGCGGATGGCCGTGCGGGCCAGGCGGCGTATGACTGGCTGGTGGCGTCGACTCGCGCTGCGCTGGCTGGACAGATCGATGCGATTGTCACAGCTCCTTTGAGCAAGCTCGGCTTGTCGCGAGCGGGGATTCACTTCCCGGGGCATACGGAGATTCTGGCAGCAGAGTGTGGTGTCGCTGAGGTGGCGATGATGTTGTATCTGCCGCCGGGTGAGCCATTGGCGCCGGAGCACTCGCTGTCGATCGCTCATGCGACGCTGCATACGTCGATCGCGAGCGTACCGGGTTTGCTGACTCGTGAGCGCGTGTGCGAGACGATCCAACTAATCGATGGGTTCCTGAAGCGGATC
>CANJZR010000466.1 GCA_947479075.1 Planctomycetaceae bacterium | reverse complement strand
TTCAACGACATGATCCTGGCTCCCCCGGGTGCGGACTCGGCAGCCTCTCCCCGACTGAAACCAGAGCTGGTCGTGGGCACTGCAGATCTGGTCGGCCAGTCGGGCGTGGCCCTCACCCTGCTGCGTCCCAGCGGCAAAGCAGAGATCAACGGACAGTTGGTCGACGTAATCTCCGAAGGCGGATTTATTCCCGAAGGCTCGCAACTGCAGGTCGTCCAGTGCAGTGGCAAACGCGTTGTCGTCCGTAAAGTCGATCACGCCTAACGCTGCCCTGAGTGAAGACCAGCTCAGGTGCTATCTCTCCAGCACGCGCAGATACCTGCGTACCGTCTCCGGCAGACCATACTCCAGAGCCTCGGCGACGAGGGCGTGACCAATGGAGACCTCGGCGACTTGCGGCACCTGCCGGATCAGGAGGGGCAGGTTGTCGAGGCTGAGGTCATGCCCGGCATTCACGCCCAACCCATGTTTGGTAGCGGCCTCCGCGGTAAGGCGGTAACCTTCGAGGACTTCTCCGAGCGGGCCATGCTCGAACGCTTCGGCGAACGGAGCGGTGTAGAGCTCGATGCGGTCGGCCCCCAGCTCGCGAGCCAGTGGGACTTGTTTCGGATGCGGATCGAGAAACAGACTGACACGGCAACCAAAGCTCTTGAGCTCCGCGATCAGTGGACGCAGCCGATCTCCATCGGCGTCCAGATTCCACCCGTGATCGCTCGTCGACTGCTCCAACGAATCAGGGACCAGCGTACATTGAGTCGGCTTCGTCTGCTCGCAATGCCGCACGAACTCGTCGAAGAACGGGTTCCCCTCGATGTTGAACTCTGCGTGTGGGAACTCTCGCAACAATTCGGCGATCTCGGTCACATCCGATGGGCGAATATGTCGCTGGTCCGGACGCGGATGCACGGTGATCCCATGAGCCCCCGCCAGCAGGCACAGCTTCGCAGCCCGCAGCGGGCTCGGGATACCGATATCGCGGGTGTTGCGAAGAGTGGCGATCTTGTTGACGTTGACGCTGAGCTTGGTCATCGGAGTCATCTCAAAAGGACCGGCGAGCGTCCGGCGTCAGCCGGATGGTGCTGCACGGGGTGACCGGTCAGAGGATCGTGTTTGTGTTCAGCGTGATCCAGCACCGGGGGGCTGACGCCGCCCCGCTCGCCGGGTTAGCTGCGACCCCAGAGGGCTTCGGCGATCCAGTCGAGGTCCTCCATCATCTCTTTCTGAGCCTCGCGATTCACAGCTGCACCGGCATTGTTGAGGGCATTGATGACGAGCAGTCGCAGCACGCTGGCCAGTGGCATACTCGTCTTCTGAGTCAGCGCCCGCCCCACCAGCCGATGCTCGCGATTCAGGATGATCTCATGCCGACCGGAATCGGAGGAATCAAAGTGGTTGTCGATCAGCCGTTGAAAGCCTGAGGGTACCACGCCCGTCTTGCGGAGGTCCTCGAACGTCGCCTGCAGGTCGTGTTTCTCATTAAGAAAAGCCATCACCGGCTGGTCGTTGCGAAACGAGGCGACCATCACCTTGGCATCGCTATGGCCCAGGAAATCCTGCCATTCCTGCGGGGCTTCGGCCATATCGCGAACGCCGAGGATCAATTCCGCAAAGCCGTGCGATCCGGGGCTGGCGGTGCGCAGAGCCACCCGCTTTCCTGAATCGGCTTCGTCTGCCAGCATCGCCCCCAGCAGTGATTCCTCAAAGCTGCGAATGGTGTGGACGCACGGGAACTCACTCCCCGCAAAGAGGGAGCTCATCCAGCGTTCCTGCCTCCGGTCCATGTTGTACCAGACGACGATCTGGGCATCGGTCTCAAAGAGGGGGTCCGCCTCGCACTTGGGGAGCAGCTCATCGAAGGTCAGCGGACCTTGTGAAGTCTGGAACCGGTAACAAAACCGCAGCAGGTTTCTCAGACGCCGGTCATGCAGGGCCGCCCCCGCCCAGGTGTATCGATGCCATGCCAGAATGGACTGCATCGCAGCCGGGTCGCGCCGGGCCAGTTGCTCGAAGTGTTCGTAGAGCCGTTCTTCGAGGTGGGCCCGGACCGACTCAAAAGCGAAGTTGCGAACCAGATCCTCGCGGCTCGCCGTCGGCTCACAATGCGGCACTTCCAGCACACCGCGCAGGAAGTGCGCCCAGCTGGGGAGCAGGTCGCGGGTCTGACGCGAGATGACCATGCGACGGATCGTGGTGGTCACGACCGGATCGCCGGCAAATCCGGGGACACGCTGCGGCGTGACATAAAGAGCCCCGACAGCACCGACCTCCTGCTCCCCGCGAATGGGGATCACGTCGAGCGGAGTTTCGTGGAAGTAACCTTGCAGCTCGAGTTCGATCGCCTCGCGGTCGGGAGTCGGATCAAACCAGGCGACATTGATGACATTCACTCGCGCGGGGCCATCATTCACGAAGATAGGTACCGGCAGGAAGTCGGCATACTCCCGGACCGATTCCTCGACGAGTCCGGCTTGTGACGCCCAGTTTCGATATTGCGATTTCAGCTGCAAAGTGACGGTGGTTCCGGTCTCTTCCCGTTCCAATTCCGACAACTCGATATCGGTCCCTTCGCCAGCAGACCAGCGGACGCCGTACGTGCAATCGGCCCGACGACTGTCGACGACAATCCGATCGGCCAGCAGAAACGCACTGAACAACCCGATGCCGAACTGACCGATGAGCCCTTCACCCGCCTCGCCATGGTCAACTTCCGATGCTGCCGGATGATGCCCCTTGAGCAGTCCGGTGACTCCGATCCCCAGCGTTCCGAGGTAGCGTTCTGCCTCTTCGGCACTGAGTCCGATCCCGTCATCAGAAACAGTCAGCGTCCCGGCGATATCGTCCAGGCGGATATCAATACGCCCCTTGTAGTCGAGGTCCCGTTGCCGGCGTCGCATCACAGCGTCATGGGCATTCTGAATCAGTTCGCGAATCGGCGCATCACCGCGAGCGTACAGCGACTTCCCCATGATCTGGATCACGCCGGCCACGTCGACTTGAAACGGAATTCTGCGTGTCCAGTGTGCCATTTGTGGTTGAGGGGCTGGGGGCGAGACGATGAGGGGGGAAGAGACGGAGCGGATACCCGTCGATGTTTGATCCTAACAATCCCTTACCGAGACCCAAAGGGCTGCAAGCCGGTTCGGAGAGTCACATCAGCCGTGGTCCATTTGATAATCGTGAAAAATTCAACGGCTGATGACCAAGACATTATGGCCATGCGAGTTCAGTTTGAACTCTGATCGCGCTCTCTTAACCCCACAAACGCGATCAGACACAGGGCCGCCGAGATCCATAGCACACGGCGACGCCAGTCCGACGGAACTGATAATGTCTTCAGGATCGGGATATACCACGGCACGACCAGCGGGATATTGGGCCCGCTCGTGCGCGGCGCAGTCATGTCGACTGTCAGGGATTTGTCGAGCGGGATTGAACCGTCGTCCACTCCGCTACCAATTTCGCGGCGAGTGACCTCTGCTCGAAAATGCGGATCATGCTCCAGCGCATGGACAACCTGATCCAGGTGCTGGATGTGCATCTCCAGCTCGACCAGCTGTTGTTGTCGATCAATCGTCGACAGCTGCAGTTCGTGCCACTCGACCAGCCGGGGTGCCAGTGACACCGAGGCAAACAACGCCGCGCTGCTCAGCAGGCACATCCAGAATGCGATCGACACCAGGATGCTGCGTTCGACCGGTGGAGTGGGCTGCACGGCGGGGACGTCAGTCATGTTCCCGGTCCCCCACCTGACACGCACTCAGTTGATCGACTCAATGCGAATAGCGATCGATGGCAGCGTCCTCACATCCACTGCTTGATCGGTTCGCCTTCAATC
>CANJZR010000465.1 GCA_947479075.1 Planctomycetaceae bacterium | reverse complement strand
GATGAGTGGGCTCGTTGATGTCTGTTGGCGGTTTGGCGCCGGGACGGTTGGCCACTTCGCCTGTCGTTTCCGAATCGACACTCACAGCTGCTGGAACAGGTGCCACAGCTGGAACGTCCACATCACTGACGACTGGCTGGGAACCCTTTGCCGGGATGGGACGCGGCTGAGTCCGCATCCAGGTCGAGAACGGAGTCATCTCCGGAGCTTGTGGCTCAACGGGCGGATTTGTCGCAGGCGTGCCTTCCTGCTGGCGTCCGACTTCACCGCGCATCTCCCGCCAGCGCTGCCGTGCAGATCGCTGCTTCAGCCGATCAAGAGGCTTCACGGCCTCCCGATCATTGGCGGGGAGCGCGCCCGCGAAACACAGACACAATGCACCGGTCAGGAACTGTTTCCACAGTGACCGGCGCTGGGCCGGATCATTCCCCGTACGAGGTGCTGTAATTGGGTGATTCTTGCGTGATAGCGATGTCATGCGGGTGGTTCTCCCTCACCGATGCCGCGGTGATCTTGAGGAACTTCGGCTTGGTGCGAAGTTCCGCGATCGTCGCCACGCCCAGGTATCCCATCCCCGCTCGAAGTCCGCCGACCAGCTGGTACAGCAGATTCTGAAGAGGACCTTTATAGGGGACTCGTCCTTCGACCCCCTCGGGAACCAGTTTTGGGCGGGCTTTGTCTTCGTCTCCCGATAGTGTCTGGCGGTAGCGTTCGCTGCTGCCCTTCACCATCGCTCCCAGTGATCCCATCCCACGGTACGACTTGAACGTACGTCCCTGGTACAGAATCATTTCCCCCGGACTTTCGTCCACGCCGGCCAGCAAGCCGCCCAGCATGACCGAACTTGCTCCCGCAGCCAGAGCCTTCGTGATGTCGCCGCTGTAGCGGATGCCTCCATCCGCAATGATCGGTACATCAGTCCCGGCCAGCCCCGCAGCAGCCTCGGACACGGCGGTGAGCTGAGGCACACCGACTCCCGAGATGATGCGAGTGGTGCAGATTGACCCCGGGCCGATGCCCACCTTGACGGCGTCGGCACCAGCCTTCGCCAGATCGCGTGCCCCCTGAGCGGTGGCGACGTTTCCGGCGATGATGTCAATCTGCGGCCATTGCCGCTTGAGCTCCTGCACCGTCTCGATGACGTTGCGGGAATGTCCGTGAGCACTGTCCACAACCAGAAAATCGACACCCGATTGAATCAGGGCCTGGGCTCTCTGGATGTCATACACCCCGACAGCTGCCCCAACCCTCAATCTCCCCCGCGCGTCCTTGTTGGCTTTCGGGAAGCGCAGGTTCTTGTCGATGTCCTTGATCGTGATCAAGCCCTTCAGTTGATATTGATCGTCTACCAGCAGCAGTTTCTCGACCTTGTTTTCGCGAAGGATGCGTTCCGCGTCTTTGAGGCTAGTGTCTTCGCGGGCTGTGACGAGCTTGTCCTTCGTCATCACTTCCTCGACTCGCATTTCCTTCGATTCGAGGAATCGTAAATCTCGCCGGGTGATGATCCCTTTCAGCTTCCCATTCTCCGTAATCGGAACTCCGCCGATGTTCCGCTGCTCCATCAGTTCGATGACTTCGCGGACTTTGGCGCTGGGGGAAAGACTGACCGGATCAACGATCACGCCGTTCTCGCTGCGTTTGACGCGTTCCACCTCCAGGGCCTGTCTCTCAATCGGCAGATTTTTGTGGATGACGCCGACGCCCCCTTCCTGGGCCATCGCGATCGCCATGTCGCTTTGAGTGACCGTGTCCATCGGGCTGGACAAGATGGGAATATTGATCGTGATATTCCGTGTAAGACGAGTTGAAACGTCCACATCGGAAGGAAGTGCCTCGCTATAGGCTGGGACCAGCAGAACGTCGTCAAAGGTCAGACCAGTGTCCAGAATGCGATCTTTCACGGAAGTCTCCTTGTTCCCAGAACAGTTGCAGAAACGGTACATCGCCACACCCGATTTCCTGCTCTCCGCAGAGGAGAATCGAACGAAGCGAAGTGAACAGACACCCCCTGAGAGGCGAAGACTGCGACCGGGCTGCCATGCAGGCCGGTGTTCGTTCGCGTCGTCGCAGGGGGAATGGGCCAGTCAGGCCGAAAGCTATTCAGATTGCAGCCGCGCACCACGGAGGGCCTCGAAAAAACGGGGCTCAGCGTGTCACACTCAATAAGGAAGGCTGCCATTGGAAGAGTGTACGGCGTTTGCCGCCGATCATCAATCATTCGCGGTTGATGTGTCAAAAATCGATGGTGGAACAGGCGGCACCGCTGAGAAATTGACTCGACACGCGAGCTGGACACCCATTCGCCCTGCCCAATCCTCCCGCCAGCCTCGCAATCTGGTGGGGGGGCTGGCACCATATGTCTCAGTTCGACACTGCGATCGATCAAACGATCATTCACACTGGGGGTTCTCATGTCAGCGCTCGCCACCCGCAAGGCTACCCAGCCCGCAAAGTCATCCGATCCCGCACAGTTTCAACTCTCGATCTTTCCGACCGCCATTGGTTGGTTTGGTCTGCTTGGAAATTCCAAGGGACTCTCCCGAATGGTCTTTGCCCACCCGTCAGCCAAGGCCGCAAAGCAAGCTCTCGGAGAGTTGGCCGCCGGTGCCGATGAGGACGACTGGTCGCCCCAGCTGCGGAAGAAGCTGGAGAACTATGCAGCTGGCAGGAAGGTCAGCTTTGATGATGTAAAAATCGTGCGTCAACGACCGTTGACTGAGTTCCAGGAGCGAGTCGTCGAGATCGTGCGATCGATCCCGCGCGGCGAGACGCTGACCTACGGTGAAGTCGCTCAACTGGCGGGCTCTCCGGGAGCGGCCCGGGCGGTCGGCTCGGTGATGTCGAGCAACCCCGTCCCGGTCATTGTCCCCTGCCACCGTGTCGTCGGTGCCTGTGGGAGCCTCGGCGGGTTCAGTGCGGCAGGTGGCATACGCACGAAGCAATGGATGCTCGATGTGGAATCGGGAAATGGGACACAGATTTAGAGGATGACACGGATCAAAGAGGGTGAACCTACGAGAAAAGGCCACTGCTTGCCTCCCCTGAATCCTCTTCAATCTGTGTGAACCTGTGGCCATCTGTGTCCCCATATCATCGCCTGCATATTCGCAATAACGTTTTTTCAGAGATCCCCTGATGCGACAACTTTTGATCGGCCTGATTCTCGGCTGTCTCTTCTTCTCAGCCTCCGCGTTCTCTGCCGAACCGCAGCGCAAAATCGTCCTCATCGCCGGGCCGAAGAGTCATGGACCGGTCGGGAACGGGATTCACGATTACCCGTGGAGTGTGAAGCTGCTGAAGGTGATGCTCGACAACTCGAACATCGCGGAAAAAGTCCGGGTGGAGTACCACCTCGATGGCTGGCCGACCGATCCGACGACGCTCGACGATGCCGACACGATCATGGTGATCTCGGACGGACGCGACGGCGACCTCTATGCCGAGGCCCCGCACTTCGGCTCGCCCGAACATCTGGCTCAGGTCCAGAAGCAGATCGACCGCGGTTGTGGGTTCTGCACGTTCCACTTCTCGACCTTCGCCCCCGATCAATACGCGAAGCAGATCCTCGATTGGTCGGGCGGCTATTTCGACTGGGAAGAGAACGGCCAGAAGAAGTGGTACTCCGCCATCCAGGTCCACGACACCGCCGTCGAGATCGCCTCGCCGCAGCACCCGGTCAGTCACGGCCTCAAGCCGTTTCAGATGAAGGAGGAGTTCTACTTCAATCTGCGGTTCCAGCCCGAAGGAGACGGCGAGAAGCTGACCGGGCTGGCCCCACTGCTCAGCGTGCCGGTCCTTCCCGGACGAGAGCCCGATGGCAAGGTCGTCGCATGGGCCAAGGAGCGGGCGAAT
>CANJZR010000464.1 GCA_947479075.1 Planctomycetaceae bacterium | reverse complement strand
TCAGCCTGCTCTTTGACAGCGCGAACCAGATGAGTACGAAACACACCACGCACATTCGTTTGTTTGCGACCTTCACGGCGATCGACTTGGACCATAATCTGACCGCCGGTCAGGCTTTTCATGATCGCCAGTGCTTTGTACACGGATTCCTCACCCAATTGGCCTGTTGCGGCGTTCAAGAGCAAAGTGGACATCTCCGCCAGAATCGCTCGCACGGCATCCGGTGTAATTGTTGAGGTCGTTCGGTTTAGGACCTTCTTCAGACTTGCCAATTGAGTCTGCTGCTCTCCACGTTGAGACTGGGCGGATCGGATTCTCGCTCGAACATCCTTGCGGTCATCATCAGATCCCATTCCGGCAAGTTCGAACAAGTCCTCAATCTTTCGATTGAGCGCTGCAACTGAACTCTCAAGTGAGGCGATCTCCGTGCGGAGACTGTCGTCACCCACACTATCCAATTCACAGCTCCGGCAAATCACTTGCTCGGTAAGTTCCGTATCGCGGCGTATCAGACCAGCCAATTCGCAACAGACTGAACGCACTGCATCCTCACGACGAACAGCTGAACGACAGGGACACTGATCCCCATTCTTGCACTGCATTCCCATGCCATTTGCGCCTGCATGGTAGTAGCGAACAAGATTGTCTGGTTGACTACAGTGAGCGCAATAGAACAGGTCCGTGGTGATGTCCCACAGTTGCTTCGGCTTAATCTTTCGAGGGCCGCGCGGACCACTTTTCAATCCCGTAAGCATCGATTGCAGGGCCTGGAAAGTCTCGTCGTCGAGTATTCGGAGATCCTCAACATGGACGCTAACGACTTTACTATCCGGCTGTTCGATCTGTCGAACATAGTTGCGTTTGGTTGAGAATTCGTTCCGCCTTCGGCCAAATTCCCAGCGTCCTGTTAGTCGTATGTTCGACCAGAGGCGACGATAGCTACTGTACGTCATATGTCTCGATGGCGAGCGCGGATCACAAGGGCCGCCCTCTGCGATCCATCGACGCAAGCCGTCCTTGAGCGACATGCCATCCAAGAGTAGACATGCATGCTTCTGGATGAGCTTGGCAACCTCTGGATCCACCTCCGGAGCTGTACGTCGCAGTCCTCGATTGGTTAACGGTGCGTTTGGTATCTCCTTTCGTCGATAACCAACACCGATGGCCCCAGTCGTATAGCCATTCTGAAACAGTCCGACTTGCCCGATGCGAACGTGATCGGCAATCGCATCGATCAGCATGTCGTCAAGGAGACCGTGAACATTGATTTTTAGTTTCCATCCTTTTTTGTCATCGGTGTCAATGTCCTGGGACACACTGACAGCGCGAAGTCCTGCTTCAACGACCTCTTCTTGGATGAGTTGAAAACCTTTGAACGCTTGGCGGAACAATCGACTCACTTTGTAGACCAACAGTACCGTAGCGTGACGTGTGCTGAGAATCGCCTTCATGCGTTCCAGGCCATCTCGGCGGAGAGACTTGCCTGTGACTGCCTCATCCGTGGAGACGAACTCTGGTGGTACATACATACCGTTCCGCGCGCCCCACACGACATTCTCTCTTGCCTGATCTTCGGTCGAGTGCTGAAGCTTGGTACTGTGTCGCAAGTAGATGGTTGCGATCACTAATCCAGCTCGCAGAGCCCAGGCGATTCGATCGCTAAGTGATGCGTTGGGATCAAAACCTTCCAGGTTGATCCCACACTCGCGAGCGGCATCTTGCCACCACTTGGTTATCGTTTGGGCGAGTTCTGGATTCACAGCGCCCGCAGTCGGAATATTCGTTAACACGTCATGCTCCTTGCTTATTGCCACGCGAATGTCATCGAACGACAAGTTCAATCGCCGCGTGATCAAGAACTAGATGCAGGCGAAGTTACTAGTCGTTGATCACATGACAGTCGCATGGTGAGATTTCTGAGGCTTTTCGACTTTCTCTCTGCAAAATCCTTGTCAGGTGAGGCCAGGATCTTCATGTCGAAGGGCTCAGTTCCTCTCGGTGGGAACTACGGTCAGTTCCGAAGCCAGCAAGTTCAAGATCTGGTCTAGGTCGACAGTGCGTCCCCAAATCCAGCGGACCATTTGATGGATAAGGAGGCCAGCTGCAATGGATGCGATATAGAGTGTGCTTCTTGCGGTGCAACTACCGGCTTGAGCTTCTGACTGTGGAAACAGCTGTTCGGCATAATGTTCGCCAGACGCCACATCAGTTGCAGTCAACACGCGTACGGTCTCGCCTCGCATGCGGCCATCGCTCCAGAACTGGCAACGATTTTGGAGCGAGCGCCAGATGGCCGTCCGGGATGAGATGGTGTCAACGCAGCAGAAGACGGCTTCGCCGTTGGGGTGTTCGGGACGCCAGCGGTCGGCGATGGGGGTGACGGTAATGGTGGGATCGATCTCGTGGATCTGGGCGGCGGTGGCTTCGACTTTGAGTTGGCCGAGATCACGCTGCAGGTAGCCCTGGGTGGTGATGTTGGTCGGTTCGACGCGGTCGAAGTCGATCAGCTGGATCTGGCTGGCACCGAGGGCGGCTAGTTGGAGGGCGACCTGACGGCCGACTGCGCCGACGCCGATGACGGTGGTCGTGAGTGATTGCAGCTTGTCGAGCGGGACGAGGTCCTGCTGGCGTTGGAAGCGGGACATGCGGGGGCCTTTCGTGGATGGGGTGGAGTGTGTTGTGATTCATTAGTCGTGTGCGTTGTTTAAGGGAGTTCAGAAGTTGGCAATTCGCTTTCCGCAGAGACATCGGGAGCCAGTGAGGACCATGGAGCGTTTCCAGGCATTCATGTCCCACACCGGTCCGAAGAGGAGGCGTGTTCACGTGGAAGTCGACACAGCTGAGAACGTTTAGAACGGAGCGGGTTCCGTGGACTCGCGGTGGATAGGCAGTTCGTGGGGCCGACGATATACAACCGACTCTCTGTCGGTGCCTGCCCCCAGCGGGCTGACGCGTAACCAGTCGTCTTCGTAATCCATCAGCTGCGGATCGAATTGTGCGTGGTTTTCGACACGGGTGAGATACTCGTGCTCCCACAGATCGTGGTCGCAGCCTGCGAATGGCTGGGAGTAGTCCACTTCCACTCCGAGCCGGATCGACGCAGGGCCACCATGTCGCCATGAGAGCTCTGCATAGGCCTGGCCGCCGCGAGCGATGATGAACATCACCGCCCAATCGCATTGGCCGAACACTCGATGGAAGGTTTGTACATCGACGCGGCTGGGGTGTGGGGAGTTTCCGGGGTGCGTGTGGATCCAGATCCGGCCACACTGCTCAGGACGGCGACCAAGATCGGCCTGCGTCTCAAAGTGTTCAGCCACCGCGATATCATCGAAGGCCACAAACGTCTCGGTACAGCGCTGATGAACCAGTTGGATCTCGTCCACGAGCAGCAGGTCGCCCGGACGAGTAACCCCAAATGCCCCGACTTCGGTTGGCCCGAGATCACGCAGAAACAGCAGCTTCGCCCACGCAGTCGGCGTGAACCGCAGCTTTGGGCGCCTCGGCTTCGATTGCAGCATGTTCAAACGCTTCTTCTTCAGAGACATCCAGGGGCTCCTCATCTGATTCGTAACAGGAAGTACAACGCCCTGCGGTGAGGCAGTTCTCACAGAACCGCTCCCGACAGTCGGCACATGGTTCGGTACAGGTGCGACAGAACCGGTCGTCGCAGCCTTCGCAGGACTGCGAGCAGTCGTAGCACGTCGAGCTGTGGCAAGTCTCGCACCGATACTCGCAGTCACTGCAGAGCGAGCAGTGGCAGCTGTCGCAGCAATAGACATCTTCGGACGAGACAGTGTCGTCGCAGGCGGCACAGTCAACACCGTGCCACTCATCGAGCTTTCGATAGGC
>CANJZR010000463.1 GCA_947479075.1 Planctomycetaceae bacterium | reverse complement strand
GGCTGGCAAACCCTCTGGCGCGGCTGGAGAACCCTCGACCAAACTCGAACTCCCCACGTACCAAAACAACCACCCTGAAATGTGGGTAAAGATGAGCTCTGTGAGCCGGGCTTGGTGAGCCGGGCTTGGTGAGCCGGGCTTGGTGACGTATTAAAGGGACTCGATCACTGCGTCACCCGACCTCGAATGTGGTGATTCCGAAGATTCGGGAATGGTCCAGTTCGGGAGGCGGGCCGTGGTACATGCGGACGCAGCCGAAGACTTCTTGCAGGTGGTGCGTCTGGCGGAGGGGGGTGGCTGCGGGGTTGTTGTCGGGGATGTCGAGGAAGATGTCCTGGCCAGCGCTGGACTGCTGGAACGTGGTGATCAGGTCAGAAGCGATGACCGGTGTGTCGGCGAACAGCGGGCCGATCTTCCAGCCGGTCAGGCAGGGACGCATGACTCCGAAGCCCTGGACCTGACCCGTCTCAACACAGGCCAGCGAGACGGCTCCCGGTTGACGCAGCCACGCGGTCAGGAATGACTCGCGACGTGTTGGGAAGCAGTGCTGGTCGTAAGCGATCAGCTGGGGCAGGAGGTCGTCGGTAATCGGAACGACATTGTGGCTGGGGGAAACACCGTTCTGCCCCCCACTCAGCTGGAAGCGGCGATGCCGGGTGAACGGGACAAATCCCCCTTGGGCATAGAACGGGACCATCGCATCGACGGCATCGAGGCCAATCGTACCGCCCGGGCGAAGACGTGACAGCAGCCGGTCCCGGCGGGCATACCAGAGCTGCGTTCCGAGGCCCGACCCGCGGAACGCCTTCTCCACAATAAACAGACCCATGAACCCGAACGCTGCGCCATGCCGGATAATGGCTCCCCCGCCGATCATCCGGCCGTCTTCTTCCAGAGCCAGATACCCCTCGGGATCCAGATCCCAGAACAGCTGGGCATCGTGGAGTCCCGGGTTCCATCCCTCGTCGCCCGCCCATTTGATCAGCTGAGCGACTTCGTCAGAGGTCATCGGTCGGATCAGTGACATGCCGGGCGACCTCAGGGGGAAGGCAGTGACATGTATTCTGACCGACGCGGGCGTGTGGTGATCCAATTCCAGGGGCCGGGACTAGAAGTCGATCTTGGCTCGCATCCCGACGAGCAGCGATGAATCAACTCGCTGGCGGAAGGGGTTGAGGACCTGCAGGTCGGGGGTGATGTGGCACCACGGGGTGACTGCCACGTTGTAATAGAGCTCGACACCCTGCTCATCACCGAGCGGCAACAGCACCGGAGCCAGGTTGGTGAGTACGTCGCTCGTGCCCGTGTAGAAGTAGCCCGCACCGAAGGTGTCGTTCTGTCGGCCAGAGAAGGGGCTTGATCCGGCAAGGCCGGCGCTGGCAGTCCAGTGGACCGGGCTGGGGTTGTCGTCGGCGATACCCAGCGTACCGAATACCCCCCAATACTTTCGTGGATCGACGGGAGAGACATACAGAGCCTGCTCCCCGGTGTAACCCAGACACCAGGACCCCTGTTTGGGGGTCGACGGAACCACGACTGGGTCCGGCTGGTAGTAGATTGACGGGGAGAGGTTCGTATAGCTGCCGGTGCTGTAGGTTCCGATCATGCCCTGACGGCCAGGCATCTCGAAGAAGTTGGTGTACATGTTGGCCTGGGCGACCATGGTGACACCGTTGTCGAAGAATGAATCAAATCCCGAGGTCGTGGGCGTGTCGTTGGTATCGAAGACCGCGAACGAGAGGGTCGGTTTCATGTCCTCCAGGACCGCGAAACCGGCCCCGAATGACGAATAGGGCACCGTGCGGATCAGGACCGGATTGAGCATCAGCGAGGTGTTCATGAATCCGTTGGTGGTACCAGCTCCGGTGAGGGGCTGTTTGAAGTCGTCGAACGTGTTGATCTTACCGCCGAAGACCATGAAGTCTTCCGAGAGGAACTGCATGACCTTCACACCGGTCAGAGCGGTCACCGGTTCGCTTCCGGGCTTCGGGAGTACCAGCGCCAGGTTCGGCGGCATCATGGTCCCGGTCAGTGAGTTGATTGACTGGCCATAACGGGACTCACCATGCAGGGTGACGAACAGGCCCTTCCACAGGCCGATCTTTTCGCCATCGATATTGACGAAGTAATCGTTCCTGGCCCCGTACCGGAAGTCCTGCTGCAGGCCTCCGCTGGCGACACCTTGGTAGTACTGGGTGGTATTGATGTCGAGCGTGACACCGTCTTCGGCCAGGCCCGGCCGCAAGCCCCACCAGTAGTTCGTCAGCTTGGTCTGTTCATACAGGGATTCATTCTGACACGGATCGCAGAAGAGTTCTGACAGGCAGCTGTCGTAGAACACTTTTCCAGCTTCGGAGCTACAAGCGTCTTGATACCCTGAGGCTGTCGGGGATGTCGATACCGGTGTCGAGTCGCTCGCGTGGCTTGATCCGGTGAGTCCAAATAACAGGCCGGAAGCGAGACAGGCCGAGCTGATTAGTGAGCGCGATTTACGGAGCATGGTCCGCGTCCTTGCGAGGTACAAATGCCGGTGAGATCCATTCGCTTCCTCTATCGGGTCTGCTCCCCGCCCCGATTGAGGTGGATCTAATTGCATCGTCGATCTATTTCGCCGCGCGTTCTACCCTTACGACTGTAACGACCTCAACGAGTCAGTGATCAGCCCCAGTGGTCGGCATAATCCGTATCGATGGAATAGTTTACCAGTTGGAACTGAGGATGGTTCGGTGTGTGGATGCTGTGCTGACAGCACCGGCACGGTTCGGTCAGTCCGCTGATTTGGCGGGCGTGACTTTTTCGAAGCGGAAGGGGACCTTCTGTGTCGAAATCGCAGCTGGAATTGTGGCGGTCAGTCGCGAACTGGGGACGAGTTTCTGGTCGAACCGGTATTCGAGAATCAGGCCTTGTGGTGCTTCCTGGAACTGGACGGTCTCAACTGGTGCATGGCGATCACCGTCCGGTGTTTCCAGCAAGACGACCGGAGCCAGGAGTGAGGCTCGATACGACTCGAACAGTCCGGTCAGATGCGGGAAGGCTGTGGCTAGACGAACCGAACACGACGTGTCTTCCGACTTGACCTCCAGCAGCGAAAGGCTGGCCTGACCACGTCGCCGTGTCAGTGGAAGCTTGACGGCCAGGTCGCTGAATGAGACGGATGTCGATTGCGCCGCCAAAGTGAGGTCGACATCTCCGGTGATCGTCCAGGATTGCTGGTCGTTGATCGTCGGAGGGACCACGAAGTCGAATGCGACATCGATCTCTCCGGTGCTGGTGCTCTGGATCTCGCGACGAGCCATGGGGGTGAACGGTGAGGCTGCGGCCAATTCGCAGCTGGCCGACCATTCGTCAACGGCAGCCACCAGGAAGAGTAGACGTAGTCGCGGTTCGCAGGTGAGGCGGATTTTGACATTCAACAGCCTCTCTCCGCCGGTGGTCGTCCGTTGTTCGCAGTGCAGCAGCTCGCTGCGAAAGGGGCCTGAGACACTCGAAAGATGAATCGTAGAACTGGCTGTGGCGGGTTCTAACGATCCCGAGTGATACTGCAGCTGAGACTGCTTCTCGATGGTGCTGATCGCCTCCCAGAAAGTGATCGGAGTGGCAGAGAACACGAGGGGAGTGGTCGCCGGTGTTCGTTCCGGCAGAGCGATCCGATTGCCCGTCACCTCTCCGATGCGCTGCACAGCTTCGCGAAGGTTGTGAACTTCGGCGAGTTGAACGGACCGCGGCTTGAGAACCGATTTAAACTCATTCGTTTCGATCGTGCGAATGACTCGATCCAGACTTTCCCGGACAACAGGATCGGGATGAGATCCGGCCAGTGGCAGGTCATCCAGCACAGCTGGTCCGGCTGTC
>CANJZR010000462.1 GCA_947479075.1 Planctomycetaceae bacterium | reverse complement strand
TTGCTGGAAAAACCGAGCGGGAACCGGATGTTCTCGTCTTCTTCCTTGCTGCTCTTGGGCAGATTGGGGGTGTATCCCCAGTTGGCATCTTCCAGATCGTCGAAGTTCAGGATGTTTCCTGTTCCCGGGACGACCTGTGCCTGCAAGGCGGGAGCTGATCCGAAGATCGCCCCCACAAGAAACAGACCGAGACTTCCACGTAACATTGTGAGTCGAAGCATGCTGACTTCCCGACGATCCCAATAAAAGGCGAGTCAGATGCACCGGCAAAGAATGCCGCTTTCCTCGATCAGAGTTTATCACTCCTGATCTCGGGTAAACGGTATCTCCGGCACATCTCCACCTTTCGTATCGGAGGGAAATAGCGGCTGGAACGTGAAAATCAGTCAGTGGGGCTCATCTCCCCTTCGAGAGGCGCGCGTGGAAACAGTCAGTCAAACCCTGCTGATCTTGCGGGGACTACTGCGTCCGGATTCTGTGTCGGTCGTATGGGTTTTACCCGAGTACGTTTCCGCGACTGGCGGGGCGACTACTTCTTCCCAGCTCGGGGGACGGCCATGACTCGCATGTTCGCTTCGAAGGGGATGTAGTTGTATCCACCCTCCTGCTGGGGGACAGGCAGGAAGCGGAACTCTTTCGACTTCTTACCGGAGTCCAGTTCGACGACTTGGGGACCGAACAGATCGACATACTTCTTCAGGGCGGGATCGTTGGGGGATTCGAACGAGCCGACCGTCACGATCGAACTGGTGTAATCATGCCAGATGTAGGCATCCAGTCGGCAGTAGGGGGCAAACTGCTGGTCAGTGGTGACCGGATCACGATTGCGGAGTGCTCGGACCAGATTCCGGGCGGACATGGCTGCCTGATCGAGGTCATTGCCACCGCTGGTGAAATAGCTTTCTGCCTTCTCTTCGGTCTCGTTGACCACGTTGACCGACTTGCCTGCAAAACGGGCGACCACCAGTGAGAACTTGCCCTTGTTCTCATAGAGACTGAATGTCTCGTTATTGTTCAAACTGATGAGCAACGGGTCGGTCGCTTGCTTCGCCTGTTGAATCTCCTCTTCCGACAGGAGGGGATTGCTGGTCAAAAAGGCTTTGCTCAGCGGCCCCGGACGACCAGGAGACACGACGTAGTCCACACCCGTTTCCAGGCACTTGGGTTTGAACTGTTTGATGAACTTCAGAGTTTTCTGGGCTTTGGGGTCGTCAATACTCGGGTAGTTTCCGGCCAGTACACAGACAGAGTCGACGACCCGCATGTTTTTCATTCGCTGCTCGCGGCCTTCTTCATCTTTCGCTTTGACCGACTCATTCTTTCCCTTGACCTGGTACACATAGGCGGGGACGGGCGGCCTCAGGCGACGAAACTCCAGAACCAGCTCCTGAGCTGCCTCCAGAGGGGATTTGCCCAACCGTTCTTTGCCGCTTGAACCGGCGTCATGAAAGCTGGCCACCATTACCATCCACGGGCCGTGCGCTTTGTCGAGGGTGTAGTTCTTGGACGGATCGGCGTCGATCTTGTTCGTCCATTTGGTTGTGAGTTTGTTCTCGGCCCAGGCTGTGGTGAATGAGACCACGCAGGTTGCCAGAATGAACGCAGTGGAAATACGAGTGAAGCAGCGCATGACGCAGCCTCCATTCAATGGGAATTGCAGTCAGGAAGGACCGGTAACAGCCCCACGGCTGTTCCGGCAAGTCGGTGGGAGTCGACGAGTGTTGCCTGCGAAGGGGCTGAACAGCCCGGAAGGGCTCGCAGGCAAGCGAGGAGTGTCGATCAATCAGGTTTTAAACCAAATCAGTCGCAAGAGTCGAGAGGCCATTTGGCTCCGAGCGTCTGTTTCTGCAAAGCTTGCAAATCCTGCAAACCGTGTCGAGCGACATCGAGCAGGCTCATCAGTTCGTCGTGGCTGAATGTGCCATGTTCAGCGGTCCCCTGGACTTCCACAAACCGTCCATCGCCCGTCATGACGACATTGAAGTCGACACCCGCCTGGCTGTCTTCCACGTAGTCGAGGTCGAGGACTGGCTGTCCGTCGACGATCCCCACGCTCACTGCGGCGATACTTTGTGTGATGACCTTTTGAGGGTCGACACCCAGTGGGACCAGGGAGTGGACCGCATCGACGAGTGCGAGAAATCCCCCGGTGATACTGAGGGTTCGCGTGCCTCCGTCGGCCTCCAGCACGTCGCAGTCGATCGCAATCGTCCGCGGACCGAGAGCCTCGAAGTTGATCACAGCGCGCAGGCTGCGGCCGATGAGGCGCTGAATCTCGGTTGAGCGACCATCGACCTTTCCGTTCCGTTCCCGGGACTTTCGTGGAGACGTGCTGCCAGGCAGCATGCTGTACTCGGCAGTGACCCAGCCCGAGGGGACGAGATCTTTTTTCTTCCAGGGCGGGAGCGACTCGTCCACGCTCGCTGTACACAGCACGGTGGTCCGACCGGCCCGAATCAGGACTCGGCCCGCAGCTGATCCATAGGAAGGCCTTTCGACGGAAATCGGTCGTAACTGACGGGGCAGACGTTGGTCGTGGCGGGCGGTAGTCATGGAGGTCGTGCTTGGGAATCAATCGCGGTCAGGTGTCGAAGCAACGGGCCTCGACTCGTCGAAACAGGCGTTTGGTAAATTCCGACACGCTGCCGACTTCTGCCGCAGCATCCTGATTTTTTGATCCGGACACAACCGATTCACGTTATCATACACAGAGAGGCTCAGTCCTCATCCGAAGGAGTTAGCGATGGCTGTCATTCTGAACACCTTGTATGCCGCCTGGCGACAAGCCCGCCGTGTGGTGGTGCTTGTGGTTGGTCTGTCAGTACTGGCGTTCGGTGTCGCCTTGCTGGTGCTGCCCGGTCCGGCATTCGTTGTGATCCCGATGGGGTTGGGCATTCTCTCGATCGAGTTCGTCTGGGCTCGCGTCTGGCTCAAAAAGCTCCGCACCACAGCTGAAGCGGCCGCAGCCAAAGTCAGCAAGATGGGCAAATCGGTCTCTGACTCCGCTTCGTCGGCTGTACAAACTGACCGGGCCGTGGGTGCACGTTAAGCATGTCGATCGTGGCCCAAAAACATAACGCGGGCGACGAGGCCGCAATCTGGAAGTTCGGTTCCGAGTGCTGGTTTCCCGAAACAATGACCCGCATTATGGGCATTGTGAACGTCACGCCCGACAGCTTTTCGGATGGAGGACGCTACCTCGAAACCGCGGCCGCAGTGGCTCAGGGGCAACAACTGGCCGTCGATGGGGCAGCTGTCCTCGATATTGGCGGAGAATCGACCCGTCCCGGAGCGACTCCCGTCTCTGAGGACGAAGAACTGAGACGGGTGATACCCGTGATTGCTGCGCTGGCGTCGTCGGTGCGGATCCCACTTTCAATCGACACAATGAAAGCTCGTGTCGCTCGCGAAGCTCTCCAGGCTGGGGCGACGATCGTCAACGATGTCTCGGGGTTGCTGGCTGACCCCATGATGGAGTCGGTGTGTGCGGCGTCTGACTGTGGCGTCATTGTGATGCACATGAAGGGCACGCCGCAGACGATGCAGTTCGATCCGCATTACGATGATGTCGTCGCTGAGGTTCGCAGCTTTTTCGAGTCGCGACTCGGGGACCTGACCGCAGCCGGGATCGCTGCCGAGCGGATCATGTTTGACCCCGGGATCGGTTTCGGGAAAACGGCGGGACATAACCTGCAATTGCTCTCGCATGTGGCGGAACTGCGAGTGGGGCAGCGGCCACTCCTGATCGGGCATTCCCGGAAGAAGTTCTTGAAGAAGCTGCTCGGACGCGATGTCGACGAACGATCTTCCGGGACCTTGGGGGTTGCTCTCGCGCTGGCCGCTCAAGGTGTTGAGC
>CANJZR010000461.1 GCA_947479075.1 Planctomycetaceae bacterium | reverse complement strand
GATGGCGTCGGAGTACTTCCGCACTTCACCCAGACATTGATTAAGCAGGGCGGCGTACTCCGGATCGCGTTCGACGTACTTGAGTACGAGCCACGATTTACACTCGGCAATCCGGCGAATCGTCTCCTCGGGCGACAGACCGTTCATCGGCGTCTGCTCATGCTCGATGCTCATCGGGATCTGACCAGCGTTGTATTCAATACAGCTCGCCGGGAGAGTCTGCGACAGCTTGAGCAACCGCTCCAGCTGGAACAGCGGATGATCATGCAGTCGATGCCGAATCAGGAATGGCTCCTGGGTGAACTTCTGGGCAAAAACAGCGGGCTCAATCTGGAGCAGCGACTCACCCTCGCTCGCATCGATGTACGGAGCTCGCTCAAGGGTCGCTGTTGACGAAATCACTTCGGAGTCTGTGTGGGAATTCATTCGCATGGTGAACCTCGGAGCACTCAAGCCTGATGTGCCGGTGGCGTATTGTCTGGGGCGGGCTTGTCAGGTGAGCTACTCGACACTGACTGAACGGAGGATCCGGATGTTGGTCCCGGTCGACGGCTGGTCAGCGATCTCCAGCTGCGCAGCAAAGACCGGAAGAAGGTGCGGAGTCCGATCTCGACGTTCCCCAGAATTCGTCCCGTGGAGATCCGCATGTACTTGATCGTGCGACGCTCTTTCCACATGCGGTTAATCATGAAGTGATTCGGCACCGCACAGGAGTCCATCCATTCGACGCTCTCCTGGTCGTGCAGTCGCCGAATGTTTTCCAGCTCCAGCTGCACTCCCGGTGAGTACTTGGAATAGCGTTCGTCATACGCGATCTTGAAGGCAAACGCCCCGGGAGCTGCCAGGAAATTGACCTTCATCGCGATTGGTTCGCCGTCCAGATACAGCCCGAACATCTGCAGTCGGTTCTGGGCATACGCCTTTCGCACGATCTCTCGGAAGTATTCCGCAGCTCCCCGGGCTTCCTGGAATGAAGTCCCCTGGTGCCCCTTCCACCCCATCGATTCCAGCTGCAGGAAGCTGTCGATCCATGATTCAATTGCACGGCCCTGCCCCGCAGCCAACGATCGTTCAGTCAGATCACCCAATTCGGAAAGTCGTCGCCAGTGGCGCCGGAGTTCCCGTCTCTGATGAGTCGACATGACCGACGCTGCGTAGGTCATCCAGTCCGAGGATGTTTTCGCCATCGCCCGGACGTGGGTCTCCACGTTTTCCACGAGTGCCCGGCGGTCGAAAAGGACTTGCACCAGCGCCTGAGCCTGCGGACCGTCGCTGACCTGGCAGGCGAGATCGATCAATGCCGGAGCGGAGGAAGAACTGTCGAAGTATTCAAACAGCGCCCTCCAGGTCTCAATCTCCTGACCACTTCGAATCAGAGGCACGCTGAGGTAACAGTAATCATGCTCCCAGAGCGTCCAACGACAGGGACGCAGCCCACCACCGGTCTCCAGAAATGGAAATAAGCCGCATAATTTCGGTGCGACATCCTGCCGCTTGCTGCGACGGTAGATGAACGCGAAGCGCATCCGCTCCGGAGTAAACAGCCGGACTGCTGGCAACATCTGCCATGATTCATGGAAGACGTTCGGTTCCAATGCATGGGCTGCCAGATCATCCCAGTCAGTCACTCTGGACATCAGGCCATTCGGGCCATCCAGTCGGTCGACGACCTCCACCCACAATTCACCATTGATCTCGTCCCGCGAATGCGGAATCTGAGCCGGAAGGAGATCCACCAGCGAATTCGCTGGTTGACCATCGATCGGTGACGAGTGAGCAATAGACACAGGCGACCCAGTGATCCAAGTTGGACGAGGCTCTTGAGGAATGCTTGGTGAGCAAATCTTCATACATTCAAACATAATCGACTATCTTGACTGGTCGGAAAACAGATCCGCATTCTCAAACTCAACGCCAAAACGATCCGACAACACATCGATTTATTCGTTGCAATTGATAAGACCAGCCCGGCCAATCTTCCGCTGAGATGCGAATCGGGCGGAGTCAGGTTCGGTGGTGTACTTGGAATCTGTCGAGCGGCGGCACTCCGGTCGGTCAGCGTTCCAGAATGTCCGCCAGTATGAATTCTGTCTCAGTCAGCGGGTGAATGCCTATCTGGCCTGGTATTCCATATCAGGAACCTGTGATCTGTCGATTTATCTGAAATCCCCTCTTCATGTTACATCGAGTCGACGGATCCTGTTCCATTCTCTGAGCATCCCCAAACCGCCCTTGCAGTGGAGGGGCAAACCCGAAATCATGCCCACTGATTCGGCCACCGGTGTCTCGGCCGTGTTTATGAAGCTCCGCCTCGATCGGGCGGTCTAACGCGAAAGTGGTGAGCGGGAATGCTCAAATTGCCTTTGAAGGGTGTGGTTCCTCCGTTGGTGACTCCGTTGAAGGGGCGGGACCAGATCGATTTGCCCGCGCTGGAGCGAGTCATTGAGCATGTCCTCGCAGGTGGGGTACACGGTCTGTTTTTGCTCGGCACGACCGGAGAAGGTCCCAGCCTGAGCCATGATGCCCAGCGGACACTCGTCAAAGAAGCCACAAAGATCATCAAGAAGCGGGTGCCGGTTCTGGTCGGGATCACTGACTCTGCGTTCAGCGAATCAGTCAAGCTGGCTCATTATGCCGCCGAACAGGGGGCTGATGCAGTCGTGCTGGCGCCGCCATACTACTTCCCGATGCATCAGGGGGATCTGCGGCAGTACTGTGCCGCCATGGCCCGCGAAGTCCCGCTGCCGATGTTCCTCTACAACATGCCGAGCCACTGCAAGGTCACATTCGACCTGGAAACCGTCAAGCATCTGCTCCAGGAACCGAACATCATCGGATTCAAGGACAGCTCGGCCCAGATGCTGTTCTTCAATTCTGTGGTTCAGCTCGCTAAAGAACGTCCCGAGTACAGCGTGCTGATGGGCCCGGAAGAACTGATGGGCGAGTGCGTGCTTATGGGTGGGCATGGCGGTGTGTGCGGTGGAGCCAATCTCAGCCCGCGGATGTTCGTCGAGATGTACGATGCAGCTGTCGCGGGTGACCTGCGTCTGGTCAACGTCTTGCAACAGCGCATCCTGCGCTTGTCATCGCTGGTCTACTCGGTGGGTATCTCTCCGAGCAGCTATCTGACCGGGCTCAAGGCTGCGATGTCGATGATCGGTTTGTGCGATGCGAGGTTGTCTGAGCCTCTGACGGCTCTGCCCGTAGACCGCCGAGCTGCCCTGGCCCGTCACCTGACGGATCTGGGGATGAATGTGGTGAATCCCTAGTCGCCCAGACGGCTGCTGATCTACCGGGAAATCAAGTCGCCCGACCTGAATGGTCAGGTCGGGCCGACGACATCGGACGGTCGTTTGCCGTAAGTGATCCTCGGACATGCCAGCACTGCAGCCTCATATCATCCGATCACTCGGGATCCGCTTTGCGATCCTGATGGGGCTGGCGGGAGTCGGGGCCTGCGTCATCCACTGGCTGCGTGGGTCGGGCTGGATTGAATCTCTCTACCTTGCATTTATCACTCTTTCGACGCTCGGCTCACGGGACGTGGCTGTTGGTCCCCACTCCGAGGCCTTGATGGTCTTTATGATCGTCTACATCGTACTCGGCCTGAGTACATTTGCATTTCTGGCAGCTGATATCGGTCGTTTTATCCTCAATGCCGAATTCCGCAAACTGATCGAAAGGCATCGCATGGACCGTTCCATTGCCACCCTCAAGAACCATTTCATTGTGTGCGGAATGGGTCGCATGGGGACATCAATCTGTCAGTACCTGAGCGATCACAAACAGCCGTTCGTGGTGATCGACAAGGATGAGGCCGTCCTGCAGAGCCATTGCGGCCCTCAAGGATGGCTGTACGAG
>CANJZR010000460.1 GCA_947479075.1 Planctomycetaceae bacterium | reverse complement strand
GAGATTGCAGGGGAAGGTTGACGCCTCGGATGTCGTTCAAGAAACGTTTCTCGAAGCGCATAGTCACTTCCCGGCTTTTCTGGGGCAGGCCGAAGGCCAGTTGACTCAGTGGTTGCGAGCCATTCTGGCGGGAACGCTGGCCAATGTGATCCGCCGGTATCTCGGGACACAGGCGCGGGACTTGCGACTGGAGCGAGATTTGGCAGTGGACCTGGATCAGTCGACCTGCGCCTTGGGAAAGTTACTGATCGATCCTCACAGTTCGCCAAGCGAGCAGGCTCACCGCGGCGAACAGACCTTGCTGGTCGCCGAAGCCATGTCGTGTCTGCCGAAGGATTATCAAACAGTACTCATGCTTCGACACATGGAAGAGCTGACGTTTCCACAGGTCGCGGTCCGGATGGGACGGACCGTGGATAGTGTGGAAAAGCTCTGGTTGCGAGGTCTGACGCGACTCAAGCAAGCTTTCGGTGAGGTGCATTGATGGATACTCCTCACAATCAAATCGATGAAGACGATCCCCGCATCCTGCAGGCGTCTCGCGATTACCTGGCTGAATTGGAGGCTGGGCGCAAACCCAGCCGTCAGGGATATTTCGAGAGTTATCCCGATCTGGTCCAGATGCTTTCGGAGTGTTTCGACGGAATTGAGCTGGCCCAGGCATTGCGACCGATCGCTCCGACACCTCAATCCGAGTTCGCCGCCAGTCCACTGGGAGATTTTCAGATACTTCACGAGATTGGTCGCGGTGGAATGGGCGTCGTTTACGAGGCCATCCAACTATCGCTCGGCCGCCGTATTGCGCTCAAGGTACTTCCGTTCGCGACGGCCCTGGATGCCAAGCACCTGCAACGATTCAAGAATGAGGCGCAGGCGGCGGCGCAGTTGCATCACACCAATATTGTCCCCGTGTATGCAGTGGGCTGTGAGCGCGGCGTGCACTTCTATGCGATGCAGCTCATTGCTGGCCGTTCACTGGCCGCCGTGATTCAGGAACTGCGAGGCGCCACGGACAGGTTAGTGGGACCGGCGCAATTCGCATCGACGGTGCTGATCGCTGCCAGTCCGACGACCGCAAACTCCGATGCGAGGATTTCTCAGCATGCAGGTCAGCCGTCGGGGCGCAGCCGTGAGAGTTATCGGACGGCTGCGCGTATTGCGATGCAAGTGTTGAATGCCTTGGACTACGCACACGAAGCGGGCACCGTGCATCGAGACATCAAGCCCGCCAACCTGCTGTTGGACGCGAAGGGATCTGTCTGGGTGACAGACTTCGGGCTGGCTCAAGTGGCCGCCGATGTGGGTGTCACTCAGACCGGCGATCTGGTCGGGACGCTCCGCTATATGAGTCCCGAACAGGCCGCTGGTCGCCGCACTCCGATCGATCACCGAGCGGATATCTATTCACTCGGAGCGACCTTGTATGAGTTGCTGACACTGCAGCCGATCTTTCCCGGCCAAGACCGCTTGCCGTTGTTGCACCAGATACTCAACGAGGATCCGCTTCCGCTCCGAAAGTTAGACCGAGCGATTCCCGTCGAGTTGGAAACGATCGTCATGAAGGCGACGGCCAAAAGCCCTGCCGACCGCTACGCCACGGCGGGTGAAATGGAAGCCGACCTTCGGCGCTATCTGGAGGAGCGTCCCATTCTCGCCCGTCGTCCGACATGGATTGATCGAGGCCGAAAGTGGCTCCGACGACATCCGTCATTCGTGGCGGCGGGCGTGTTGCTGTTGGTGAGTGGGGTCGTCGGGTTGGGGATCATGACGGAACTCATTCGCCGGGCGCACGCCGCGACAAAGACGGCCTATCAACGAGAAAACCAGCGCGCGATAGAGGCCGAGGCCCGGTTCCAATTAGCCCGCCGCGCCGCAGACGAAATGATTCGACTCGCTGAGGAGGAATTGACGGACAACCCGTTTCAGATGAGCCTGCGCAAGCGGCTGTTGGAGACAGCCCTGGAGTACTACCAGGAGTTCATCGCGTATCGCGGCGAGCAACCCGATGCGCAGGCGGAATTGGAAGTGACGCGAGATCGAGTGAGGCAGATCCTCGATGACCTCGCGGTACTCCATGCCGACCGGCAGAATTTCCTCCTGCGTGAGTCAGCCGTTCTCGACGACTTGCAGGCCACGCCCGACCAACGAGCTCAGATTGCGAAGTTGACGTTGGCTCAGCAAGAGCGGCGACGAGAGCCGTTTCGTGGTCCGCGCAAGTCTCTTTCCAATGAACAACGACAACGGTTAGTCAAAATCGCCCGCGACAACGAGAACTCTGTCGCAACGATCCTCACCCCTGATCAACTTCATCGGCTGCCGGAGATCGCCCTCCAAATTCAGGGGCCACGCGCGCTGCAAGAGCCAGAAGTGGAGAGGGCGTTGAATCTGACGACCGAACAAAAGCACCAGATCCACACCGCTGAAGCGGAGATGTTCTTCTCCCTGGGGGATGGCTTTCGCCCCGGGCCGCCACGAGAGGAGTCTTTCGAGAAGCATTTGAAGGACCTGATGCAATCGATGCTGGGTGTACTCACTGCCGAGCAACTCAAACAATGGCAGACCATGACCGGCAAACCGTATCAAGGCCCCCTCTTTCTCCCGGGACGGCATGGTCCACCGCCGGATCAATGGGGACCAGAAGGGCTGCCTCAAATCCCGCCACACGGCGATGGGAAGTAAGAGGACCGTCCGTGATGTTTCGCTCATGACCTCACCTATGCCTGCTTCCAAAGCAGCAGGCATAGGCGAATCCCTCTATTTTGGTCTATTTGAAAAAGCGATTCGCAACAGCGAATAAAGTGGAAAGCTGACACGATGAAACTGAATGCTTTGAACCCCGGTCTGCTTTTCGCCAAGCTGTTCCGTGAGCCTTTGCCGCAAATGTATTCCAGCGATTACATCTATTCGTTGCTGCGACGAAAGCATAGCCACTTGTGGGTCATTGCGCCCCCGAAGTCAGGTTCAACGTGGCTCTCAGCACTTCTGGATCATTACCTGGGATGGACAACAATGGCGATGACAGACTCGTTCGATCGCCGCGAACAGGAACCCAGCTTACGGTTGCTTGCTCAGGCAGCACGGATTGATCGCGTTCTATGGAGGCACCAGCACACGCGGGCTTCTAAATCGACTATTGAATTGATACGCCGCGCAGCCATCTTGCCAATCATTCAGACTCGCGATATTCACGACGCAGTCATGAGTTGCATTGACCATTTCAGCAACCTGTCGACAATTTGGCCAATGGCCTACATGGACGACCACCAGTGGAATCAATTGGATGCCGACTCCAGGGGCCGGTTCATTGTCGATATGGTGGCCCCGTGGTACTTCAATTTTTATGCAGGATGGTTTTCCAGCAAACTTGTCCATGACGCCACAGCGTATGTCTGTCGCTACGAGAACTTGAATCAAGATCCCGTTGGCGAACTGATCAAGATCAGTGAGCACTTTGGGCTACCTGGTGATCGGCAGAAGGCTCAAGCAGCAGTCGATCGCGCGGCTTCGCAATTCACCCGTCTGAATCAGGGGATTGTCGGGCGCGGTGTGAAACTACCGGAAGAACTGAAGGAATCTCTTTCTAGAATGCGGCGCTACTACTCCAGCATCGACTTTTCGGCTGCCGGATTTCCCGAGTGAGAATAAGAGCCCATTCGAGAACTGATGTCGATTTGCACATTATGTGATACGAGCTTCCATTCGCTCTCGAACAGCGACGTCTGCGCGGCGACAGAGAGCGACATTCTCTGGCTGGGGAGGCGAGGTACTGATCACAGCGAAATGCGGCGTGACACTTCGTTGTTCCAGTGCCCGACAGAACTCACCGCTGACGTAGCCTTTGTCCGCATCAGCGATCTCTCCG
>CANJZR010000459.1 GCA_947479075.1 Planctomycetaceae bacterium | reverse complement strand
CCACGTTGTCGCCGATCACTTGTGTGACCATCGCGATCAGGACGCACAACAGCACCAGCGTCGCGGGGAATGTCCCGGCTTGACCACTCGGATGACGAGTCCACTTGTAGATCACCGTGATGGCCATTCCCAACGCCAATGCGACAATCAACCTCACGATCAGCGTGTCCCACGAGACGGATGTCGTCGTCGTGTCGAACGTGTTCTTGAGCCAGTCAGGCATCATCCATTCCTCGTGTGGTATCGCCCGACAACCAATCCAGCGGCACGCATTTTTTGAGACTGGTCCGGTACTTCGAGAACGAGGTCAATTGAAGCTGCTGTTCTTCGACGAGACGTCGGAACAGCACGGGCATCGCACCTTGAAACTTCAGTTCGAGAATGCGCTGTCCGTCCAGCAGTGAGATTCCATCGAGCGGATTCGAAGGGACTTCCCAGACACTGGCGAGTTGTGCCTTCAGGTGGTCGTCGATGGTCAGACGCATTGTCCCTTCGTCTGTCGCTCTCATTCGTACAAAGCGTTGGTACGTGATCTGGCAGACGGGACGCAGGCACTGCGCGTGGAGCTGGCTGCGAAACCAGTTTCCCTCCCAGTCGGATTCGTCGTTTGAGGTCAATCGCGGCGCAAGGTCGGCCTCTTCAATACTGACGCGGCGTTTGCGGACGAGGCCTTTACTTTTTCGTTTCAACTCGCACCAGACCAGTCCTTCGCTGCCATAGCGACGCAGGCGGTACTTCAACTGCTGGATTTTGCTGGTTCCGTGATAGACATCGAAATGAGGTGTGTCGAGATACACGCTGTTGACGCGATATCCGTCGCCGAATGAGGGGTCAGCATGAACATCGGCGTCAAGGTGCTCTTTCGCCCAGGCGATGATGCCCGCCGCTCGGTCTTCGTTGATCAGGAACTTCAGTTCGTACGTCCCCCGTGATTTTGTCCGTGTGGGCGATTCGGTTGCCGAAGTCGCCAGATCGACCTGTGCCACTCTGTTGAGGTGATGAGTCATCTCTTGGCCGACAGTTGCCGGCATGAGACGCAATCGACCACTGTCGGACAGTGAGCTGTCGTATCCGTGGAGTGGGTTCGCCTCCGGCTCAAACACTCGATCCTCGGTAGATCGCTTCCAACGGTCTGATTGCATGATCACTTCTCACCTTTGCTGGTCGTGGCATTGGCCAAACGGACCTGGGCGTGGGAACTCAACCGGAGAGTGGCTGAAGTTTCGTTGTCACCTGCTCACTGCTTCGCTGAGGTTGTTGCTCCGAGAGCATTGATCTCGGGATGGTTGAGCAGGAACGCACGACGCTGGTCGGCGAACTGTTTGAGACCCATGTGCGGGCGACCTCGTTGTTCACCTTCAGGGGCAGCGGTACCCGAGACGGTCTGTTGGAAGGCGGCGTACGACGTGAGCTTCTTGGTGTCGGCTTCGATCTCTTTGCTGATGAGTTTCTCGTACTGAGCGACGACCGGGCCGAGCGTCTTCCAGTCGAGCGACTCTTCGGCAATTTGTTTGACGTGTGCGAGATACTTCGCCTTGAGACTCGGAACGGCCAGCAGGCGGCTGCGCAGCGGCTTGCTCTTGTCGACTAGACCGACCAGTGGATCGAGTTCGACATTGCCACCCGCACCTGGACGCCGACCACCGCCGGGAGGCTTCCCTTCGGAGCCGGGTCGACCACCCCTGGGGCCTCGACCACCTGGACCGCTGCCGAATATGCCGCCCATGCCCGGCCCCATGGCCGGTTGGAACGCTTCGTTCATGTCGTGCGGGATGATGTGGAAAACTCCTTCCCCATCGAGGAAGATCGCATAGTCACTGGCGCGAATCCAATAGCCGTCGCAGTTGATCAGCGCATTGTCGAGCGCCAGAAACCAGAGCACCTCGTCGATATCGAGCATTGGCGTGAGAGCCTCCTCAAGTTGATCGAGTGGCGTTTCATTGAGCGTTTTGCACAACTTGATCAGCGCCTTCCAATCCTTGTCGCTGTCGTTGGTCTTCAGGCTGAAGGTCTGTTTGTAGTCGTCGATGTTGTCGCCGATGTACTCCAACCCGCCGCGTCCCATCGGGCTGCCACCGACCTTCCAACGCGCTCCCTTTGTGCTGGGATAATTCTCGGCGAGGAAGTCCTTGTTGAACTGCTGGACACTCGTGTAGACGCCCCAACTCTCACCGTTGATCGCCACCTTGACGAAGTTGGCCTTCGGTGCTGGGATGTACTTCCGGGCGATGTGCGAGTACAGGACCGTGTGCAGAAACGTCGGGTCTTCGTGCGAGTTCAGCAGGTTGAGGGTCTTGTAACCGTAGAGCCGTTGCTTCGAATCCGCAAAATCAAATGACAGGTTCATGGATCGCTTCGATCCGGCAGAGACTCCCATGAATGACGACATGCCGCGGAAGTGGACGCCGACGTTGGGATACTTCACGCCATCGACCGTGACTGTGGCTGGAATGTCGACATCGGTGTTGTTGAAGTCGGCGAGTTCTGCTTCCCAGTCGGCGTCCTCGAATTCGAGGAACAGCGTACGCAGGACAGTCGGCTCGTAGAGCGAGGCATCGGCCACCGGCTTCACGTCGTTCGGCGACAGCGATGGCCCCGGTCTGGCCGGTTCGGTGTCTCGACCGAAGCCACCCGGCCCGCCCGGTCCACGTCCGGGAGGACCGCCAAAGGGACCGAAGCCACCGCCGCCACGATTGGTCTTGAGGAACTCACGCGCGGCAGTGCGTTCTTCCTGATTCAAACGAACGTCTCCATCCTTGTCGAACTGCTTGACGACCTGGCGTTCTTCCCCCATTGGACCGCCCGGCCCACCAGGTCTGCGTCCGCCGCGGCCTCCAAACGGTGGCTCCGAGAACGTGAAGCTCTTCCCCGTGAGATCGGTCCACTGTTTCCTCTGAGCATCGTTCAGCACGGCTAACGCATCGGCCTGAGCCTGCTGACGCAAGTCGGGGGAAACGAACGGCGGGAAGTCCTGGCTGGCGATGTCGCGCAGCTTGGTCTCTTGATCCTTGGTCAGATTGAGTTGCTGGGCGACTTCGGCTCGGTTCAATGCGGCGATCACATCTCGCTGCAGTGCGAGCTGCTTTAGCCGCGTAACCTGCTTTGCGTCGAGATCCTTGTTCAATTTCTCGTCGAGCTGCTGCATGGCCGCTTCGGATTTGATCCGCATGTCGGCGAAGCGTTTGTCGCGTTCTTCCTCACTGAGTGAGCCAAACTCTTGGAAATTGATACCACTGAACGCCGATTGCATCTGCTCCAGCATCTCTCCCTGCAATTCATCGACCAGTGTCTTCTGAGCAGGGGTCAGCTCAAGTTCCGCCTGAACGTCGGGGGTCGCCAGCAGCGCAACATTTGAGGTCGGCATCGCACCCGGCCCCATCGGTCCACCGAATCTGCCGCGTCCCGGACCGCGTGGCGAACCAAACTGTCCCGGCCCATCCTCGCGAGGCGGCTGGGATTGTCCCTCCTGTCCGCTGACCATTTTCAAGGCTGACAACTGAGTCAGAACGACCGCCCCACTGACGAACAGAGTCGCCGAGAGCGCAGCTCGTTGAAGCAAAGGTTTCATTTCGAGCCTTCCTTAGGGGTGCGAGACGCGATCAGAAATCGCGAAGTCGTTGCTTGAGAATACGGTGGCACGCCGGAGAGCTTGCAGAGTGTTGACTTCAAGCTGTCTGATGTGGAGCTTGCTTCACTCGGGCCACTGGCTCTCTGGAAAGTCACGACCAAACCCACAATACCGCCGCGATTGAGGTCGTTTTTTACAGGTTGGCTCGCAAAAGGTTCGCCGTGGTCAAAAGCGTAAGAAAATGAGCATCCCTGCGGCGGTATCGGCATCGGCCCCGTTACTATTTAAAATGAGTAT
>CANJZR010000458.1 GCA_947479075.1 Planctomycetaceae bacterium | reverse complement strand
GTGTGCGTACTCTCGTAGTTGTGAACCGCCAGCGCGATCTGCTTGAGCTGGTTGCGACACTGGGCCCGACGAGCCGCCTCGCGAGCCTGTTGAACGGCGGGTAAAAGTAACGCAATCAGGACGGCAATAATGGCAATGACGACCAACAACTCGATGAGGGTGAAGCCGCGTTGACGTTGTCGCATGAACCTGTCCCCCACAAGGAAGTCAGTGAGTTATTCAAATGGTAATGCTGTACCATTTGATGTGGCAATGTTACATTCGGCTACAGAGACTGCAATGCTGAAGGGCAGGTGAGCAGCCTGCTGTGATCCGGTGGACGGCCTCTGGGGAAATTGGAATGGCAATGCGCTGGCTGGCTCTGGTGGGATTCTGTCTGTGCTGGGCAGCGGCTGGGCTGGCTGACGACGCACCGCCGCGGATCAAGCCCGAGGAGGCCCGCAAGTTCGTTGACCAGAAGGTCGAAGTCGTGTTCGAGGTCAAGCACGCCAAGCACTCCGAGAAGCGCAAAACGGTCTTCCTCGATTCGCTGGAGGATTTTCGCAGCCCGCGGAACCTCGGCGTCGCGATCATTGAAAAAGGGCTCTCAGATCTGAAGACGAAGAAATCGATTGGCCGTCCTGAGGAGTACTTTGCGAACAAAAAGATTCGTGTGACAGGGACAGTCGTGATTCGCGAAGAAAATGCCTACATTGACATCGATACCGCTGAGCAGATCGACCTGGCGCCCTAGTCGACTGCAGGGGGCGGCGAAACGTTCGAAACTGCATGGAAATGAATTCTCAGTTCTGGCCGATCCTGTTTCTGTCATTGAGGGTGAGCGGACTGGCTGTCGCTATCAGTTCGATTATTGGCCTGCCGCTGGGGGTCTGGTTAGGGCTGCGTCGGTTTCGCGGAAAGTCCATTCTCATCGGGTTAGTGCAGACCGGGATGGCGATGCCACCGGTCGTGGTGGGGTTGCTGCTGTATCTTCTGCTCTCTCGCAGCGGCCCGCTGGGAAGTTGGGAGTGGCTGTTTACCCCCGCTGCGATGATCCTGGCCCAGGTGTTACTCTGTTTGCCGTTTGTGGTCGGAATCTCGATGGCTGCTGTGGCAGCTGTGCCGCGTGAACTGCAGTGGCAGTTGCGGTCCATTGGAGCGAGCGAGCGTCAGTCGCAATGGGCGATGGTTTGTGAAGCTCGCACCGGGATTCTGCTGGCTGTGGCAACGGCGTTTGGTCGGAGCCTGTCAGAAGTGGGTGCGGTCTGGCTGGTCGGGGGGAACATTGAGGGTCAGACCCGCGTGATGACGACGGCGATCGTTCTGGAAACGGGTAAGGGGCATTTCTCGCTGGCTCTGCTGCTGGGAGCTGTGCTGCTCAGTGTGGCCCTCGCGATCAATATTGTGATCGTGCGCTACCAGTGGAGGGCATTGCCATGACGCGGGCACTGGCTTGCGAGCTGGATGGCGTGTGTCATCGGTTGAGTGATGCCTTTACGCTGAAGATTGATTCCCTGGACGTGATTGAAGGCGAGACGCTGTGCCTGGTGGGACCGACGGGGGCTGGCAAGAGTACGCTGCTGCGACTCTGTTCCGGCCAGGAACCCGTGGAGGGGCAGTTCAGTCTGTTCGGGCAGGCTCGAGGTTCGAGTGGTTTTCCACTGGAGGTCTTGCGCCAGGTTGTCACCGTTCATCAACGACCGATGCTGCTCTCCCGTTCGGTACGAGCGAACATTGAGTATGGGTTACGAGTTCGGAGAGTGGGGCAGACGCAAGTGCGAGTCGAGGAGTTGCTGGACTTGATGAGTATGGCTCCTCTGGCCGATCAGGATGCGAGAACGCTCTCCGGGGGACAAATGCAGCTGGTCGGACTGGCCCGGGCGCTGGTTGTGAATCCGCGTGTACTGCTCCTGGACGAGCCGACAGCTCATCTCGACCCGGCGAGTGTGGCACTCGTGGAATCTCTGATTCAGCGGCAGCAACAGCGAACTGCGATGACCGTTATCTGGGCGACGCATCATTTGTTTCAAGCGAGACGTGTTGCTTCGCGGGTCGCGCTCATGCTTAGTGGGCAACTGGTTGAGATCGCTCCGACGGCAGAGTTCTTTGATCACCCGAAGGATGAGCGGACATCCGCGTTTGTTCAGGGAAAGATGGTGTACTGATGCGGCAGAGCCGGTGGTGGATATTCATTCTGGCTGTTGTTGGTCTCGTGCAGGGGTGTGCGAAGTCGACGCCTCCCGCTGACAAGTCGGAGGCTGTTTCGACTCCTCCGAAGTCGATGACGTTAGCAACGACTACGAGTGCTCAGGACAGCGGGCTCCTGGATGTCCTGCTGCCAGCCTTTGAGCAGCAAAGTGGGATTCAGGTGAAGGTCGTGGCAGTCGGTAGCGGGCAGGCTCTGGAGCTGGGCCGCCGGGGAGACGCCGATCTCCTGCTGACACACTCGCCCGATGACGAGAAGAAGTTCATAGAGGAGGGATGGGGACTGAATCGTCGACCGCTGATGCACAATGACTTTGTGATTGCCGGGCCTGCTGAAGACCCGGCGGGAATCAAACAGACGAAGACAGCTGCGGATGCACTTCGGGCGATCGCGGAGAAACAGTGTGTGTTTGTCTCCCGGGGAGATGAATCGGGGACGCACAAGAAAGAGCTCGCGGTCTGGAAGGCTGCCGGGATCAAGCCGGAAGGCAACTGGTATGTCTCATCGGGGACCGGGATGGCATTGTCGCTCCGGATGGCTCACGAGAAACGCGGCTACATCCTGGCGGATCGAGGGACGTACCTGGCACTGAAGAACGAGATTGAACTTGTGGTCGATTTTGAGGGGGATCCGATACTGCTGAATAAATACTCAGTGATGGAGGTGAACCCCGCCAGGCATCCTCATGTTCGTCATGCGGAAGCGAAGTTGTTTGCAGAGTTTCTCGTTTCAATGCCCGGGCAGGAGATCATTCGGACATTTGGAAGCGAGAAGTACGGACAGCCTCTGTTTGTCCCGGATGCCGAAGAAGCTGTGCCGAAGTAACGAGGCGATCATCACCTCTGGCGTGTGTCAGAAGAGCGACGGGCGATGAGGTCCGTGAGGATTTTTCGTTCGGCAGGCCCTGTACCAATCAGAGCAGGTCACATTCGTGAGATGGCTGAAAGCAATGGAACAAGTTTGAGTATTGTGCCGGGGGATGGGGGGCAGCTTCTAGAAATCTGTCTGCTCGACATTTGACATCTCTGCCATCTGTGTTGGTTCATGCAAGTCGCTTCAGACTGTTGGATTTGAACCGATATTTTGGCTGCGCTGGTGATACCGATTTTTCGCAGCAGACTAGGGAGACATGCGTGAGGGATCGTCCGAATTTGCCGTCCGGTCTGGGCTATCCGCGTTGAGCCTGTGCGTGTGTAAAAACCATTTTTTCAGGGCGAAACGATCGTTCGGGTTAGTCCGTTCGCCCCCGGTATGGCAATTCCAATGAACATAAGCTGCCGATCACAAACGAGCGACTGGATACCATCTGCATGGAGGGACGAATGGTGCGACACGTGAGGACAGCGGTGATCGCTGGATTTTCCGTGCTTGCTCTGGGCTTTGGCTCAGAAGGTATGTCTGCGCTTCCCAAGACGAAAAAGGTTTCCTCACAGAATTTGACCTCGGGGCAGGACGAGATTCAGCAAGCTCTCGATGATGTGACTGAGGAAGCACCAGCAGAACTTCCAGAAGCAGTGGACCCTGGTTGGTGGCAACCGCTCGTGCTGCGTTCGCTGCGGAAGGACACGGAAGAAATCTCACTGTCTCTGGACGAGACGTTGTATCGTGCGCTCGGTAACTCCGAGCAAATCAAGGTGTTCCAGGAGCTCCCGTCGATTCGAGAGACGGCCATCGTTGAAGC
>CANJZR010000457.1 GCA_947479075.1 Planctomycetaceae bacterium | reverse complement strand
ACTGAATCGTGCGATGTTGGAACAGCGCACTGCGGCCAGCTGGAACACGGCGATGGAGCCCACTGTCTTTGACAAGAAGTTCATCCTCACCGTGGATCGAGTCGGCACGGAATATCGTGTTTCCGGTGTGGAGTGGGATCGTGCCTCTCAGTCGACCACGTCGGTGCAGAACCGTAGAACGTTTGATCGTCGACTGTTGGCTGCGCTGGGGGCGGAAGTGGTGTTTGACGTGTTCCGGCCGTTGGTCTCGATCGACACCGTGACTGACGGAAAGGTCGAGATGAGGGTCAAGGGGGGGGAGTACCTGCCACCCGATGTCAGCCTGACGCCGTTTCGAGAGGGCGACCATGTGAACGCCTTCTTGCGGCATCTGGGGAAAAAACGGGAGCTGAAGCGGCTACAGGCGATTCCCTGGACGACGATTCGTGTTGATCTGGTCGAGCGGAGCTATCTGCGCGGAACAGTCATCTCCGCGTTCAAGTCACCGCTGGCAGTCAGTCGTCGTCGGATGGAGATGCTGGGACTCAAAATTCAAATCATGCATCCGAGTACGCGGCTACGGGTGATTCCGCGAGGCAAGCCGCAGGCTCCGATGGCAGGTTATCGCGTGGAGCTTCTCAACCGCCCGGAAACCAAGGAGGACAAGGTCGAAGATCGCGTGACGCTGCGAACCGATCGTCGGGGCGAAGTTGTGATTCCTGCTGACACCGAGAAGCCGCTACGTTACTTGATCGTCTACAGCGGAGCGGCTCCGCTGGCGAAGGCTCCGCTGATACCGGGTTATGTCGAGGAGGCAGTGCTGGATGCACCGGACGATGCCGCCCGGTTGAATGTGGAGGCCGAAACCGAACTACTGCAGAGTGAACTGATCGATATTGTGGCACGTCGCGAAGTCATGATGGCCCGGGCACGTGCAGCCAGTCTGAATGGTGACTGGGAACTGGTCTCCGAGATGCAGAAGAAGATTGCGGAGTTGCCGACACTGGAACAATTCCAAGCCCGTATCGAGGCTCTACGTAACCCAGCTGTGCAAGCTGCGAAGAGAAGTAAGGACAGGGCGCAGGAGTCGCGGATCGTACGCATGTGTAAGCAGATCACAGAAACAGCGACGCAGCACCTGGATCCGCAAAAGGTCAAGGAATTCATGACTGAAATCGATGAACAGAAGAAATCGCAATAGTTGCCGGACCGAACGTCATCTGTTCACGGCGGAGTTCGTTGTGACTTTAAACTCGGGATCGAGAGCTCAGTTTGTACCGGATTTGGCCAGTGGTTTTTCGGCGGGCGGTTCGCCTTCGTAGAACGTGACGACAGCTGACATTTCAGGCTTGAGGTACACACCCTCTTCATCGGCGGGGACTTTCACCTTCACGCGAGTCGGGATCGCTCCCTGAGCCCGGTCGGCGATGGGCAACAAGCGGTCGACCTGTCCTTCATAGACCCGTCCGGGCCAGGCTTCTGTCGTGATAGTGCATTTCTGCCCGACCCGAATTTTGCGGATGTCGGATTCCAGGATTTTGAGGTCGACCTCCAGGTTGGCCAGATCCGCCATTTCGCAGATGCTGTAAGAGCCGTTGAACGCGACCGAGTTGACAATGTTGCCCTCCTCGGCGTTCTTGCGCAGGATCGTCCCTGAGATCGGGGCGCGGATCGTACAGTTCCCGAGCCGCCAGGTGGCGCGGGCGAGATCGGCCTCGACTTGCATGACCTCGGCCCGGGCAATCTCCACGCGTTCCTCGCGGGCTCCCTGACGCAGCAGGGTGAGAGCCAGCCGTGCCCGTTCGACCCTCTTCTGCTGAGCGACAAACTGCGTTTCGGACTGAGACAGGGCGGTTTCAGTGCCAGCGTTCTGCTTGGCAAGCTGCTGCTGACGTTTGTACTGTCGCTCGTCTTCCTCCATCTGGGTTTCGGCTTGAGCCAGATCGGCTTCCGCTTGAGAAACCTCTTCCGGGCGACTGCCGCGCTCTAGTTCCAGGAGTCGCTGTCTGGAAGCTGCCAGCAGGGCGGTCTGGCGGTCGAATTCAGATTGGTATTCGGTCGACTCGATAACGGCGAGGACGTCCCCCTTGGTGACTCGTTTGCCCTCTTCGATGTTCAGTTCCACGATCATGCCTGAGACCTTGGGACTCACCAGGATCTGCTTGGTCGGCATGATGAACCCGCGTGACTCCAGTGCGATGCGTCCGGGGGCAGGGGCAGTGGAGGAATCGGGCATCTCGCCATTGGGCTGAGCAGCTGAGGAGAGCGTCGAAGAGGGAGCAGTCGCCGGGGCAGAGGTCTCAGCGATCGGCTTCTCAGAGGCGGCCTGTTTGACTGCCTTCTGCAGCTGGAATGCCCAATATCCAGTGCCTCCATTCAGGAGCAGGAGCAGCACGATCAGGGACCAGGCCAATCGGCTTTGCGGGGGCTGTTTCTGCTCGATGGGCAGACGGAGCGACTGGACCTTCGACTTGAGAGTCGAGGCTTTCAGGTCTGTATTTTCCGGATTCTGCTCAGCAGGTGTCTGTGACACAACAGGCCTCAGAAGGCAATCGCCGGACTCAAGGGGTCAAAATGAAAGGGTTGGAGTGCATCCGGAACAATCGAGATTGCCCCGGGGCGTGTCCCATTCTAGGCGGAGCCCGAGACGACGCGAAAGGGGCGACGACTCATTTGGCGGGGGTTTCCGGTGGGTCCTGATCAAGTTGTCGATTCCGCCTGGACCGCGAAAACATCGGCCAGCCGGATCATCATCACCCGCTCCAGAGCGGCTTCGATCTGGTTTCGGAAGAACCACCGTCCAATGGGCGTTTTGTCTTGATCTTTCAGACCGATCACAGCCATTTCGCCTCGGTTGAGTTCGACGTGGAATTTGAGCTGGTACAGCGGCTCAACGGCCTGGGAGTATCCCATCATCCACTCGCGTTCGCCGGCAACTGGTCGAGTGAGCATTTCTCCGTGGTGAATTTCGGGAACGATCTCCAGCCGGGCCCAGCCGTCTTCGATCTTTTCTGCGAGGACCCGCAGGATCGCACGAGCCGAATGCAGGGTGAGTGGGCGGTTTCCTTCCGGGCCGGGAATGACGACCTCCAGCCCCTCCGGCAACTGCATGATGTCCAGAATCGCATTCTGACCCGTGGGGAAGGCAAATGACTTGTGCAGAGTGCGCTCGCCCGTGCTTGGGCTCTTGGACTTGGAACTGTTGGCCAGGATTAAGGACTGGAGAGCGATCGGTGGGTTGGCTGGAACGGTTCCAAAGCGGAATCCATTCTCGTCCAGACTGCGAATGGTCGCGGGGTCGAGTGAGCCACCCTGGCTGATCGCCTTCCACATCGATTCCCCAATTCGCGGGTCCCCGACGGGTCGGTCGACGTGGAACACATCGAGGCGGATACCGTCTCGCATCTTGGGGATGGGTTTGAGGAGCTGGCTTTTGACCTCTTCTTCGATGGTGGCCTTGTCGTTTGTGAACAGTCCCTGGCATCCAGGCAGCAACAGAGCGCAGCCCCATTTCAGGGCGTCGCGTCGCGTGATCCGGGGGATGTCCGAAGACGGGGAAATGGCTCGGTCTCGAAAGTGGCGATGGCAGGTGAGAGACTTTCTCAAGGCGTCGTTTATGCGAGATGCCCATTCGCGAACAATTGCAGCTTCCGAAAAGTCCTGAATCGAGTGGTATGAATGGCAGGATCTGCCGGGCAGGGTTGAGGGATTGGGGTTCAGGGTTTATGGTTAAATTGCGAGGGAACATCGTCGATTTCGGCAGCTGCGCCCGTTGAGTGCCGAAGGATGACCCGGAACTGCCCGCTTTTGCTCGAGGCTGGTTGGCTGGTTTCCCTCCTCTGCCTGCTGCATCGATCCCACCTCAATCTCCTCGGAATTCACTTCATGTTGATTT
>CANJZR010000456.1 GCA_947479075.1 Planctomycetaceae bacterium | reverse complement strand
GGCCGCTGAGGTCGGAACGACTCTTCCTCATTCCCGGCGATTCTCCGATTGGATTGCGATTGCCGCTGGAGTCGCTGCCCGCCGGGGCTGTCGAAGCTGATGCGATCTATGCCATTGATCCTCTGGCTGATCGACATCCGTTGCCGGGGTACCAGGAGATTCGTAACCGGGCGCGGGCGATGATGGCGGAAGAGTCGCTCGCCACATCGATCACCGGTCAGCAGCGCGGCGATCATGAGAATGGCATTCGACGCTGGTCATCAGAGAGTCGGCGTGACTTGCGCATGCTCGAAGAGAAAACTCCTCCTCCGAAGGTTGTCCCCTCACGCGTTGTCACGACTGCGCTGTGTATCGAGCCGCGTGGTGGCCTGCTGCACATCTTTATGCCACCAGTGGCTCGGCTGGAGGACTACCTCGATCTGATTGGATACATCGAACTGGTCGCGGAAGAGCGCCAGCAACCAGTGGTCATTGAGGGCTATCTGCCCCCCGTTGATCATCGCCTGCAGATTCTCAAGGTGACGCCCGACCCCGGTGTCATCGAGGTCAACGTTCAGCCGGCCCGGGACTGGGAACAGCTGTGCGATATCACCTCCGGCCTGTACGAGGACGCCCGGCTTTCGCGACTGGGGACGGAAAAGTTTCAGCTCGATGGCAAGCACGCGGGAACCGGTGGCGGGAACCATATCGTTCTCGGTGGTGCGACCCCCCAGGACAGCCCCTTCCTGCGTCGGCCCGATGTGCTCCGCAGCCTCATCGCCTACTGGAACAATCATCCGTCACTGTCGTACCTGTTTTCCGGACAGTTCATCGGCCCGACGAGTCAGGCTCCACGAGCCGATGAAGGCCGTCGCGATTCGATCTATGAACTGGAGATCGCCTGCTCCGAGATTCCCGAGGGGGGCGATGTGCCTCCGTGGCTGGTCGACCGGGTCTTCCGGAATCTGATGGTCGACATGACGGGGAACACCCATCGGGCGGAAATCTGCATCGATAAGCTCTACTCCCCGGACAGCTCCACCGGCCGACTCGGGCTGGTTGAGTTGCGCGGATTTGAGATGCCTCCCCATGCCGAGATGAGCCTGACACAGCAGCTGCTGGTCCGCGCCCTGGTGGCGTGGTTCTGGGAGAACCCATATCGCGAACCGCTGATCCGCTGGGGGACGACACTGCATGACCGCTTCATGCTGCCGATTCCGCTCAAGCGGGACATGCTCGATGTGCTGAGTGACCTGCGACGGTCGGGATTCGATTTCGAGTGGGACTGGTTTGCTCCGCATCTGGAGTTTCGTTGTCCCATGATCGGCGAGGTCACCTACGATGGCATCCGGCTGGAGGTGAGAACTGCGATCGAGCCGTGGTATGTCCTTGGCGAGGAGCCCGCCGGTGGGGCCACGACGCGTTATGTCGATTCCTCAGTCGAGCGGTTGCAGGTCCACCTCTCCGGTCTGACATCGACTCGTTACGCCGTCACCTGCAACGGACGTCAGGTTCCCCTGCATCCGACGGGTGTGGCGGGTGAGTTTTTTGCGGGGGTGCGTTATCGAGCCTGGCAACCGCCCAGCTGTTTACACCCGACGATCCCTGTTCAGACTCCACTGACATTCGATATTGTCGACCTCTGGCAGCAACGATCAATCGGGGGATGCCGATACCATGTCGATCATCCGGGGGGCCTCAACCCGGGGAGCTATCCAGTAAATGCACTGGAAGCGGAATGTCGCCGAGCGGCGAGGTTCCTCAAACATGGCCATTCGGGGGGACAGGTCACGGTTCGTTCCGAAGACCCGAACCGCGAGTTCCCGTTCACCCTCGATCTGCGTCTAGCTCCAACTTGTGGCGGTTCCAGACGGTAATCAACCGGGAGGAGCGTCACCGTGAAGAAAGCGTTCCCTAACAGGTTGTTGATGTCGACTGTCACTCCGCTGGAATCGTCGCTGACCATCCCGGTCGCGGCTCCGTCCTCTGTTTACAACGAGGCATTCGACCCGGCGGGTAATCCCCGTCCGGCCTGGAAGCCGTTGATCGATGCCGCTCAGCGCATCCCGCTGGCCGAATTCATTCATCGATCTTCTCAAGCCGACCTGCTCATCTCCGAGAACGGCGTGACCTTCAACGTCTTTCACGAGGGGACGCGTGCCCAGCGACCGTGGCAGCTTGATCTGCTGCCTTACATTATTGATGCCGAGCAATGGCGGACGCTGGAAGCCGGGCTCAAGCAGCGGGCCAATCTGCTGAATTGGATTGTCCGTGACTGCCATGGGGAACGCTCACTCATCCGCTTCGGGGCACTGCCTCCGGAAGTGTTGTTTGCGAATCCCGGATACCATCGACCATTCGCCGGACTGCATGAGTTCGGACCGTCGATCGTCTCTGCTGCTGCGGAACTGGCGAAAGATCAGAGCGGTCAGTGGTTCGTCATGGCTGACCGGTCGGAGTCTCCCGCCGGGGCAGCTTTCGCTCTGGAGAACCGGATCGTCGCCTCACGGACGATTCCGCCCACGATGCACGAACAGCCAGTCCATCGGCTGGCCTCGTTCTTTTTGCGAACCCAGAACACACTCCGCCTGCTTGGAAATCGACTTTCCGAAACGCCCCGCATTGTGCTGCTGTCACCAGGGGCGAAGTATCCGTACTACTTTGAGGATGTCTATCTCGCCCAGTACCTGGGGTATTCCCTGGTCGAGGGGGCGGACCTCGCGGTGCGTGACCATCGCGTCTACCTGAAGACCCTGTCGGGACTGGTACCGATCGATGTGATCGTGTCTCGCGGAGTGGAGCGCGGAATCGACCCACTCGAACTGGGTGGCGGCGAGCCGCATGGCGTGCCGGGCCTTTTGCGCGTGCTGCGCGATCAGAAGGTCATCATCGCGAATATCCCTGGCAGCGGGTTAATGGAATCGCCAATTTTCATGGCATTCCTGCCCGAGCTAAGTCGTCGCTGTCTGGGTGAGGAACTTCTGCTGCCATCGATCCCGACCTGGTGGTGCGGGGATCCGCAGCACTGGGCTTACGTGCGAGAGCATCTCGACGAGCTGGTTATCAAGCCTGCGTTTCAGGCGAGCGGCAGTGAAGAAATCCTGCCCCGCAAGCTGTCGGCAGAGGGAAAACGCCAACTCGTTGACAAGATCAAGGCCCAGCCGCATCAGTACGTGGCTCAGGAACTGATCGAGCGATCAGCGGTCCCGATCTTCCACCGGGGAGAGGTGAAGGTCGGACATGTCGCGCTACGAACCTTCCTGGTGGCCGACGGCGATGATTACTCGGTGATGCCGGGAGGGCTCGCACGTGTGGCGTTCTCGTCCGATCCGATGGAACTGTCAGTGTCCGCTGGAGTGTGCAGCAAGGACGTCTGGGTACTGGCGGATGGTCCGGTTGATCCGGTCAGTCTGCTGACCTCGGAAGACAAGCCAGTCCCGCTGCGCCGCACGAGTGCAATCTTCCCGAGTCGCGTGGCCGACGATCTCTTCTGGTTCGGGCAGTCTCTGGATCGTGCGGACTTCCTGAGCCGACTGCTGCGTGCGGTGATTGAGCGGTTGACCTCGGAATCATCGGCTGACACACCGGAACTGCCGAGCCTGATTCGCGCTCTCGCGGATCAAGGTCAGGTCGAGGCCAGCTTCGCGATCGAGTCGATGACGGGATTACTGCCGGGGCTGGAGTCTGCTCTGCCCCGAATGGTGGCGGATGTCGATGAGATTCGCGGACTGTCCGCGGCAATCTCCGAGATGTACCGGCTAGCCTCTCTGGAACGGCTGTGGATGTCGCCGGACACCTACCGCAAGGTGCGCGAGACATCGGAAAGATATCAGTCGGCAGCCTGTCCCGGTTGGGGCGGGCTGATTGATCTGCTCGATGCCGTGAACCAGGTGATTCTCGATCTGGCGGCGGTCAGTGGTTTGAT
>CANJZR010000455.1 GCA_947479075.1 Planctomycetaceae bacterium | reverse complement strand
CTTCCTGAGCCATCGTGGTGGCAGAACTCGCCATGGGATTTCCTTGCGTTTGTCCAATGAAAAATGCCGACGTGACGAGTGCCCGCTGTTCGGGAACTGGTCACGTCGGCTTACTGAGAACCTTGCCTCCCGGATCTGACCGGGCTGCGATGTCTCTTGTCTTCCGATTCTCTCTCGTCGACTTCAGGCTGTTTCCACGACCTGGTTCAACACTGCCTTCATGCTAAGGGGCTTCTTGGGAATAGATAGGTGCTGATTTGCGATTTCCACTGAATGCCCAAGATAGTTTCCGTGTCATTGGGCTCCGCAGACATCCCACTGAGAATTCCAGTTGATCGGAAGAAACTACTTTCGCTTCAACTCTCTGACCTCAGGGACAGTCGCCAGGGTGAAGATCATCACTTCCTCCCCCGTTGTTGTGCTGATGTCGTGATGCATGCTGATTGGTACAACGCCCGTGATCTCCTTAACGACAGATTCCAGTTGCGGGCGAGCCGTTTCGATGAGCTGGGTCCGGACTTCCTTCAACAGAGATCGACCTCGCTCCGTAGGGAGCGTCCGAACCAGCTGTTGTTCAGCGGCGGTCAAGACACCATGCAGTCGAATCAACAGCATGTCGCCGACCAGGTAGGCCTGAATATCTTTGGGACCACGGCCCATGAACTCTTGCTCGAAACGGGCGATGGCTTTACAGATCCCAGCTTCGATTTCACCAATCGTATTCATCAGAGAACGCTCCCGAGTGCGACTAGTCGCATATCAATATCGGCGTGTCGAGCAACCCACAACGGGTAGTTCGATCGTTTTCGGGGTCAGCTCACGACAGAAGGATAGCCTAGCGTGGCACATGGTGTGACAACCACCAGGCACATGATCCCGTTTTGTCATTACTTCGAAATTTCCGGAATCCCGCTATCTATTCAGAGCTGCACGGCTATCGTAGGGGTGTTGCCGTCGCGTCCAGAAGATTCTGGTTCCAGGCAACACCCCTCGGACGACTAAAGAAAATGCAGCCCGGTATCAAACGGGAGGCATGTTCGCGTGTAGGCCGACGCTATGAGCCCCTGAAACAGGGAGCTGATCGCGTCGGCTTTTTTCGTTTGTGGGTAACCGTATGGATGCCTGATTGGATAATTCAGGCATCCAACTCTGACTGAGCTTGGAGGCTCAATATGTTGGTAGTCACACGTAACGCACATGAGTCGGTCGTTGTCGGCGAAGACAAAGGTCTGAAACGCATCGTAAAAGTCACAGTACTGTCCGTGGACGGTAGTCGGGTCAAGCTGGGCTTCGATATCCAGGACGATGTCAGCATGGAACGACTCGAAGACTGGAACCAACTGCACGGCTATGTACACACCGACCGTCTTCTCCCCCAGCCAGCCGCGATTCCCTTGGCACGCGACGAGCATCGCTGGAACGCCATCCCACAACCTGGCCCACACTGCTGGCCGGTTGCTGCCGTAGGAGAATTCGTATGAGGCGTCTTGTGCTGATCTTGATTCTGGTGGCGGTGATCGTGGGGCTGGTCGGCTTCCAGCGAGGGTGGTTCAGACTCACGACCACTCGCTCGACCGGTGGCGGCAATGTCGACATCAATCTCAATGTCGACTCGGACAAGGTCAAGTCTGACGCCAAAGAGATGTCACCTCTGAGCAAGTAGTCGCGATTCTCGCGAGATCGACAATGCCGAAGCGTTCCCAGGAGTTCTCCCATGATTTCCACCATTCTGATTGTGCTGCTCGTCCTGATGATTCTCGGGGCTCTGCCGAACTGGAATCACAGCCGCGACTGGGGGCCCTATCCGATCGGGGGGCTTGCTCTCGCGCTGATCGTGGTCTTTCTGCTGGCACTGACCAAACGCATCTAACTTCGCAGTTCTCACTGCTCTCTATCGCTCATTCTCGAAAGTCACCTCATGCCTTCTCCTTCAACCAGTAGCCGAGCCCATACGGAAGTCACTCGCGAAGGTCTCGTCGCTCTCCTGAATGAGGATCTCGCTCGAGAATACCAGGCTGTGATCTCTTATGTGGTCTATTCACAGACCATCAAGGGCCCGCAGTACATGAACGTGGCCGCCGAACTGGAAGTCCATGCCGCTGAGGAGCTGGCGCACGCACTGCTGATCGCCGGACAGATTGACTATCTGGGCGGCCAGCCTCTGGGTGTTCCCAAGCCGGTCCGGATTTCAGCTGACCCTCGGGAGATGCTGCAGTTCGATCTCGATGCGGAGGTCGAAACGATCGGACACTATCGGACACGAGTGCAGCAGTGTGAATCACTCGGCGAGTACGCCCTGGCCGAACACATCCGCGGCATTCTGGTGCAGGAGCAGGATCACCAGACCTCACTGGCCAGTGCCCTGGGAGTCAGTACCCCCGATGCGTCGCCTCATGCCATTCGGTAAGTCACACCGGGCAATCAGTGGAACCCCTCGAATCGAGAACATTAACGGAGAGTGCACATGCGAATCCTGATTGCCGATGCCGACCAGATCTTTCTGGAGTCATTTCAGTCGTACATGTGGGAATGTGGCCACGATGCGGAATTCGCCACGAATGGAATCGAGTGCAGTGCGATTCTGTATCGCTTCACTCCCGATGTGTTGATCGTCGAACGCGGACTGCTGTGGGGTGGCTGTGATGGCATCCTGGCCAAGATGCAGGAGGAGCCAGACCTGGCTCTGATTCCGGTCATCATCCTGGTGGTGGCCTCACACGTTGTGAATGAGCAATGGGACTATCCCAACATCGTCGCCTGGATGCAGAAGCCGTTCCAGTTGCGGGACACGCTGGATCAGATTCTGTCGACCGTCGAGCCCACGCACATCGTTGAGCAGGCCAAGTCCGGGCAACGCATGCGCAGCTTGTCCCAGTAATCCACAACAGCGGAACGCGGAGATCGCATAACCGTCAGTGCGATCAACCATCTCGAAATACACCGACCACTCACGTCACTCGTCAGGAGATCAAGCTATGAACTGGGATCAAATTCAAGGCAACTGGAAGAAACTGTCCGGCCGCGCCAAAGAGAAGTGGGGCAAACTCACCGACAACGAAATCACCGAATCAGCAGGGCGCCACGAGCAACTGGCCGGGCTGCTTCAGGAGCGTTACGGCTATGCCCGGGAAGAGGCCGACCGCGTCATCAATGAATTTGCAGCTGAGCTCAAAGAACAGATTCCCAATTAGGGCTGTTCGATCATAACGGGGAATTCTGTGGGCCTCTGTCGAGGTTCTGTCAGCTCCTCTCACTGGAAACAAAGGCATTTTGCATGAACACGACGCAATTCAATTCCGCAGTATTGATGCTGGTCACCCTGGCAGGTTGCAACCAGGGAACTCCTGGAGGTCCCGGGACGACAGACGCCAAGGTGGAACAAGCCTCCTACGGACAGACGGAGAACACGTTCAACCTGAGCGTGCCGATGACATCCTCCACACTCCAGCAGGGTGGAATGGTCCCGGCGACACTCGGAATCAAGCGAGCCAAAAACTTTGACCAGGATGTCACGCTGAAATTTGCGGATCTTCCCGAGGGTGTCACGGCAGATCCGGTCGATCCAATCATCAAGCATGGCGACACGGACGCCAAAGTCACCTTCAAGGCCACTGATCTGGCCAAGGTCGGCGAATACAAGGTGAAGGTCGTTGGCCATCCTGCCAAGGGAGGCGATGCCGAGGTCGAATTTAAGCTGTCCGTCTCGCTGAAGGACACGTTCTCACTGAGCCTGCCCTTGCTGTCGACCACTGTGAAGCAAGGCGAGAGCCAGACCATTGCCGTTGGTATCAAGCGAGATAAGACGTTTGATGAAGACGTGACGCTGCTGTTCGGCGAGCTTCCCACCGGAATCACCATGGAACCTGCTGCTCCCGTGATCAAACGCGGGGAAACAGAGGCCAAGGTG
>CANJZR010000454.1 GCA_947479075.1 Planctomycetaceae bacterium | reverse complement strand
ACGAGAAACATCCCGATTGTCAGCGGGGCAAAATTGCGGGCGACGGGCTCGGTCACCACCTTGTAGAGATTGACCGGATGCCAGCTCTTAATCAGGTCGTTGTTGACGATATACCAGGGATCGTCCCAGTTCAGAAACTCGTAATGCAGAGTGGGGACATAGAGCACCACTGTGAGGATCACCAGACTCACAACGGCCCAGGAGTTTGCCTGCAGAAAAGTGCGCAGCTCAACCAGCTGACAAAACCAAAACGACCCCCGTGGCGGGCTAACGTCCACGGGAGTCGAAGTGGGAAGATCGTTGGGAGAGTGCATGCTGTTCCTTCATTGGGCTGGCTCAGGCCGCTGAACGGCGGGAGCTTATCATCCCGAAGAAGAAACTCACAAATTCATTTCACCAAGAATCTCCGATGGATCGAATCGCAGGCATGACTCTCAAACACGATTGATGCCCGATGTCGTACCCCGGTTCTACACGGGGAGTGCCGTGTGTTTGCCGTTGGAGGCATGGGCATCGCGAGACTTCGCAACCTCCGACGCTTCCATCTGGGAAAACTCACGTACGAGTTGTGTGTGGTGCAGATCAGCGATCGAATTGACGATCTTGTCAGGGCGATAGGCAAACTTGACGAGGTCGTCTCGTTGAGTACCACCGCTCAGAACCAGAACGGTCTTGAACTCCAACTGGACGCCACCGAGGATGTCGGTATCCATCGTGTCCCCGATCACGATCGTCTGATCGGTACCGAGGCCGAGTTCCTTACGGGCATCACGCAGCATGACCGGGCTGGGCTTGCCGACACTGAAGGCTTTGATACCCGCCGCAGCTTCGAGCATCGCCACAATGGCACCGCAACCTGGCCGTGACCCGTGCTGAGTCGGACAGTTCGGATCCATGTTTGTGGCGATCAGCTTGGCACCGCCCAGGATCATTCCGAGGGCCGCTTCCGCCATCTCGAAGTTCAGCGTTCGACCCTCGCCGATGACGACGTAGTCGGGGTCCTTGTCAACGATGGAATATCCGTTGGTGTGCAGGGCGTGCAGAAGACCACCTTCGCCGATCACGAAGGCCGTTCCGCCTGGTTTTTGCCTGGCCAGGAAGCGAGCTGTGGCCATCGCACATGTGAAGACATGCTCTTCCTCGACATCCATTCCCAACCGTTGCAACTTTGTTGCAACATCGCGTCTGGTTCGTTGACTGTTGTTGGTCAGAAACATGAATGGGATGTCAGCAGACCGCAGTTCCTTGATAAAGCGATCGGCTCCGGGGATCAGTTGATTGCCTCGGTAAATGACTCCATCCATGTCAATCAAATAGCCGTACATGAGAACTCCTGTGGTTGCTTGAAGAGAGGCGTCTTCAAACATTGTCCCGTCGCTTCATGAGCAATGAGTGAGCGACGGATGAAATTGAGAAGAAGGCAAATGACGTGCCAACTTGTATCGGCCAGTCAAAAACCTAGGTAAATCGAAATCCGACCTCGATAATCAGGTGATTTCCAGCAAATCAAATCAGTGCCGATGCTAAAGAATTGGGCAGAATCGCGGTCCGAGGCCATCCGCTGTTCATCGAAAACTGGACATTTACTTGTAAATCCTGCCATCCTTCATCACGGTAAGAAGCTTCTTCGAATCCAGCAGAATCCTGGTATCAGCCAGCGGATCCCCGTCCACCAGCACCAGGTCAGCCAGGAATCCCTCGCGGATCTGACCGAGTTCGTGGGGCATGTCCATCGCAGCTCCACCGTCCCTGGTCATCGACAGAATGGCCTCCATCGGACTGAAGTGACAGTACCGCACGAGATGGTCCAGATCTCGGGCGTTCTGGCCATGTGGGGTTAAACCGAAACCGTAGTCACCTCCGCCGAGGATGCGGACGCCCCGACGTTTGAGTTCCTGCAGGCCAGCCGCAGCTGCGGACAGCTCCTCGCGAAATCCAAACTTGATGACCTGCTCTTCGGAGAACCATTTCTGGCCTTCGTAGGCTGCGATCGCTGTGAACGCCAGATTCGGGCTGATGAAAACCCAGTCCTTGTTGGCCTCGAGCATGTCGATGGCCTCTTCGTCGATGAAGTTGGCGTGATAGATCACTTTGACGCCATGTTTGACGCACAACTTTACGGCCCCTGCACTGCGGGCATGGGCGCTCATACGTTTGCCATGGGCATGAACGACCTCTGCGGCGGCGGCGATCTCCGATTCGCTCATCACGGTCGAAGTCGACGGAGCATGTGGCATAAAGGTGTCGCCAGAGACGACCAGCTTGATGATGTCGACGCCTTCGCGGATCAGCTCACGGGTTTGCCGACGGAATGCCTCGGGGCCATCGAGCATGATGGCCATGGAGGTGATGTCGGGCATGTGAAGCTGACGAAGATCCCCCAGGCCGCCCGTCACTGTGAGCCACGGACTGGCCGCCAGTGTACGAGGACCCGGGAACTGTCCCGCATTGATCGCATTTCGCAACACGACATCAACTCGCGGCTTCGCAGCTGCGGCACTGATACAGCTTGTGATGCCGCATTGGAGATAGAGAGCAGCATTACGGACAGCGATCAGAATGGTTTCTTCCGGGGGAATGAAACCGATCTGAGCCAGGTCGTCGGTATTGTCGATGCTCAGATGCGAATGCGACTCAATCAGGCCGGGCATCAGAGTGGATGTTCCGTGCCCGTCGATGATCCGGGCATCGTTCGGAACCGAGAAAGCCTCTGGGGTATTCTCACGATGAATCGCGGTAATCCGGTTCCCTTCGACGATCACATCCCCCGGGAACGGAATCGCACCGGTACAATCGAGGATATTGACATTTCTAAAGAGAGTCGTAGCCATGTCGTTCACTCACGGGGCGAGGCTGGTCCGGATGTGATCGCAGTATCACCAAGCCCGCGTGAAAAGGGAACGAATGCCGCTGATATTGGCCCCAGTGACATCGCTTGTCAGAGGCCCCGCACGGTGATCTCACAGATTCTCAGGGTGATGACTCACCACAACTTAGAATGGATACCAAGCGAGGAGCAAAGCAGTTTTACGAGTGGGCGAGGCACGGACAAACGGTCAGCGAACATGGCCTCTTCGTGGTTCACTCTCAGAATGTAGCCAGAAAACTATGGCGAGACTGGAACCACTTGAAGCTGGTTATTCACCGAGCGCACTCCAGGCTCCAGACGAGCGAGGGCTTCGGCCAGCTTACGGGCATCGTCATTCACGACCGTCCCGGTCAATACGGCAACTCCCTCATCCGAGATCGACGTGTCGGCACCGGAAACCGTCTTCAAGCGTTTAAACCGCTGGGACATCTCGACCTGAGTGCGAACCAGATTGGCCTTGGGATACTCAAATGAGATTCGCTGCTGAGGACGGGCACGTTTCACATTCGTTGTGCCCGAATTCGCCCGTCGTTGTGAAGTTGAGGGGTCATTGATCGTATTAAATTGCGGATTGAAGTCCCCATTCCCCATCTGAGCGGTGTCGCGGGTTCCGACGAATGAAGTGTCTCCCTGTCCGACGAACGCATTCCGCCCGATCCGGGAACCGACAGTTCCATCTCCGGCGTTAAATTGTGGCTCATTGCCACTATTCGTCCGGCTCTGCGTGTTCGTACGACTGCCAGCCCCACTCCCCTGAGTGGTAGTCGCCGCTGCTGCCCCAGTTCCAGCTGTGCCTGAATTCGAAGAAGCTGCGTTACTATTAAATTTTTGCGCCTGCGTGGCCTGCACCTGTGTCGCGCCCGAGGAACTGCCGCCTGTCGCTCGAGTCTGAGCAAACGCGGCAGACGAGCCAAGAGCCAGACACCCCCAGGCGACCAGAATCGAATATCGAGTTGACATGTTCGCCTCCGGAGGTGGAGAGTTCCGCGTCTCTCTCCCCATTACCTCTTTAGTATATCAGTCGTGACCAGTCGTGGGGATT
>CANJZR010000453.1 GCA_947479075.1 Planctomycetaceae bacterium | reverse complement strand
CTGCATCTACAGGCGTGCTGCAATGATTGAATGTGGTCTGGATGATTCAAGTCGATACGCATTCGATTCGTTTCAACACCTCGGTGACATGAAGCCATACCAGAGAGCAGATTTCCGGGGGTTGATTCAGTTTACGGAGCGCGCGATTGCGGCAAGCCCGATGGAACTTGAAATGACGGTTCTTAGTCACGGATGTTTTTCACCTGAAGTTGGCGCTCAGATTGGGCCTTACGCCACGACGGACTATTCGCCTTGGGCGGACATGATTCGGTCCTGGGCCAGGGATTTTCGGTCGAAGATGCAAGCCGCGTGTTCAGTCAAAACGCGAGGGATGGTTGGACTCGCTACGAAGATGAAGGTGCCAAGCCCATGAAAGCGATATCTGTAAAACAGCCTTGGGCGAACATGATTGCCGAGGGTGAGAAGACTATCGAGACACGAACGTGGTCCACTCGCTATCGCGGTGAGATTCTGATTGTCTCTTCAATGGAACCGGACATTCCTCCAGCCGGATATGCCCTAGCCGTGGCGACTCTTGTCGATTGTCGGCCCATGTCCGTACTTGATGAACCAGCGGCGCAGTGTCGAAAAACTCCAACAGCAATTGCATGGGTGCTGGAAAATGTTCGACGAATCAAGAAGCCATTTCCGGTTCAGGGCGAGTTGAGAGTGTTCGAGGTGGACGTAACAGGATTGCTAGAACTGGCGAAGTCTGATTCCTAAAACATCACCGGGGTCATTTCAAAAATGGCAATTATCCGAATGGCCCCACATCCGAATCGATAACTCGGCTTATTCTGGAGAACGTGAAGTCGAAGACTTTGTGAATTCAGGAGTTGCGTCGCGAATCAATCCTGCAACGTCGCCTTTGAGTTCGCAAATCGGTGGGCGGAAAAGTTCTATTGGCGTTTTGTTGCCCCGATACTAACGAAATCAAAATCTCGTTGTGGTCCGCGAAAGCGACCGGCAACGGGATTTGACTTTTTTCGAGTATCAGTCGCTGGTCTGAATCACCTTCGAGTGACACAACCTGATGACATTGAGGACGACCGGGTAACACTGGCGGTCGCTTTGGGCCGTTAGAGGAAACGATAATCACCACACGACAACACGGATGGGGACTGGCCTCACACGTTAAGCACTGGCGACTCAAAGCCCTAGCCAGTGGCACCCGGCGCAGTGCTAGAAAGAGACGCTGAGAATGCTTACGTTGGCGCCCTTGTCAGGCTTTCGGCCGGGACCGAAGTCGGAACACGGGCAGGAAATTGCCAGGTGATCGACGCAGAGGGGACGCGATGTTAAGTTGGGCATCGATCCAATCTTGATCGGTGCCGGGGTGCCCCCCCCCCCATGGGAAATATCGGAGCGAACTATGAAATCATTCGCGATGATCACCGTATTTCTGGCTGTGGCACTGATGACGGCGAACGCTCAAGACGACGCCAGGGCCCGTGTGGGGCGATCTTATCCGCCCCAGATGCAGGGCTGTCGCGTTGAAACTTACAAGTCCGTCGGAGACACGAAACTCAATCTCTATGTCTTCAACCCGGCAGCTCCGGAGAATGCGCCAGCCATCGTGTTCTTTTTCGGGGGCGGCTGGAAAAGCGGTTCGCCTCAGCAGTTCGAAATGCAGTGCCGGGAACTCGCAAAGCGCGGAATGGTCGCGATTACAGCAGACTATCGGGTTGAGAGCCGACACAACGCGAAGCCGACGGAATGCCTGGCGGATGCTCGTTCGGCGGTGCGCTGGGTTCGGGCTCATGCGGGCCAGCTTGGCGTTGATCCAAAGAGAATCGCCGCCGGCGGTGGCTCGGCGGGCGGGCATCTGGCAGCCTGCACGCCGTTCATCTCTGAGTTCGACGAACCCGGCGAAGACAAGTCTGTCAGCGCCGTTCCGAACGCGCTTGTACTGTTCAACCCCGCGCTGGTGCTGGCTCCGATCGAAGGATTCGATGCGAAAGGCTTCGGTGTGAGAGTTCCCGAAGAGCGCATGGGCACGAAGCCAGAAAACCTATCGCCCGCTCATCACATCACGAAGTTCGGACCGCCGACGATCATCTTCCACGGACGTGAAGACACCACTGTCCCATTCACATCGGCGGAAGCCTTCACTGCGAATATGAAGTCACTGGGTAACCGCTGTGATCTTCATGGGTTCGAGGGCCAGAAGCACGGCTTCTTCAACAGCGACAAGTTCAAAGCAAAGACTCTGGCCGAAGCGGACCAGTTTCTCGTTTCGCTCGGCTGGCTGAAGCCAGTGAAATGAACATCGCCGGTTGCCACTGCTGGTCTTTCCAACAATGCCGCTATGCCAGGCATACGTGGCGGCCGGGGAGCCGTCTTGGCCAGTGCTCTGAGGGTCTGCGTAGCGGAGCAACAAGAGTATGGAATGGTCGATCTCCGAGGGCGAGAACCTCTTGTTCCTTTCGCACCCTGAAGGGGGTGTTCCCGATGCAGAATCATGGTCAAGACTTACGACGAGGGCACTTGACGAAATTCGTCGGTGTCCGAAAACTTGTCCGAGAAGTGCGGTGAAAGACGACTGAGCCAGAGCGAGAATTCTGGCTCAGTCGCGAAGCGAACCGAAGGTCGCCTCTGGGTGATTCCTTGGACTTGAGGTTCGCAATGGCTCACTTTCCGAAGCCGTTTTTCAAGCAGGCTCGGCAGCTGTGGTATGTCGAGATCGATCGCAAGCAGCACTGTCTGGGTCCGGACAAGGACGCAGCCTTCCAGCAGTACCACGCACTGATGCAGGTGCAGCAGCGAACTCCGCTGGGGCTGGCAGCGGCGGGGGTTCGCAGTCCGCTCGTGACGGTCTTGGCGGATGCGTTCCTCGCGTGGATGAAGGCGAACCGTGCCCCTAACACTTACGAGTGGTATCGCCGACTCTTGCAGAGATTCTGTGCGAAGTATCCAACGCTGAATGTGGCGGACTTGCGACCGTTTCATGTGCAGGAGTGGGTCGATGCATCCCCCCATTTGTCGCGATCTTCGAGGCGGAACTTCATCCGCTCGGTGAAGGCGTGTGTACCCGAGGGGGAACCGCAGTGTTTCACACTGGGTGAGCTGTCAGCAGTCAGCGATCAGCTTTCAGCCAGGTGAAGACTTCCCAAAGTGAAACAGTGCGTTGCCGTGGATTGGGAGAATCTGTTCTGGACACGCTCAGTAGTGCGACGTAGACTCAAAGGATCGGTGGTGACTGGAGAATCGAGTGTTTCGATCGTTTATCATTGTGACGCTGTTGGCGACCCAACTCCTCGCGGGGAGTGCTGGGGCGGCGTTTCTTTGCGTCTGCAACGATGGCAGTTCGGTCTGTATTTGTCCGGGGCCTGATGCCTGCACTTGTTGCCGCGAGTCCTGCGAAAGATCGCCAGAAAGCTGTGCGGACAAGCCTTCGAATGAAGCAGTCTCCGAACGTTGCTGTGAGAATTGCGCTGACGACCCGGTGAAAAGTGATGTTTTCTTCGCAGTCGACAGTGCCCCCTGCGGATGCACCTACATTCCACTGGTGGCGGAGTCTGTTCAGCCGACGACGCTGACGCGATCGGCGATCATGGATACCGTCGAATGGTATGTTCACTTCGTCGCCCTGCTGCCGACCTCAGTGGGTCGCGATGAAGTCGATATGCGGCCACCACCTTGGCACTGGTTACAGCCACGAGCGATACCTGATTTCTCCCTGACCGTCATTTTGACAGTCGTCATTCGCTGCTAACGCATCCCTCTCTCGGCGTCGTCGTTTGGGTCGATGGTCCACAATGGATCACCCTGAGCGACTTGCTTTCATCACGCCATTGACGTTGTCTCGCGCACTTGTTTGCACGGCAGCACATCGAAGCAGATTCCTTCGATCCCAGGAGAGAGTTATGTCAGCCACTGCAACGGCCCCGGTACGTCCGGCGGCCACGGCACTACCCGT
>CANJZR010000452.1 GCA_947479075.1 Planctomycetaceae bacterium | reverse complement strand
GTAAGGCTCTTCTGAAACGTTTGGAAGACGACAAGAAGACCGGACCTCAGCTGGCATTCCTTGGGAAAAGTGCCGAGCCCCCGACGATCGTCCCGAACAAGATCCCCGGACAAATGCCGCCACGGGAAGTGATTCGCATGCTGGGGGCCAGGCGTGGGCCGTTCGAAAACGGGATCTTCACGCTGGAATCCAATCCCCATCTGGCGATTCACATGACCGCCATCCAGGGGCGTGCCCGCCAGATCTTGAACCTGTCCGTTCTGCCGAATCCCAATGTTCGTCCGATCCGCTATATCCAGACCGATCCGCAGCTGGTTCTGTTTGCATATCGTGATCAGTTCGCCGTGGTCTGTCCCTATGAAGGCAGTGGAAACCAGTTCATGCCACGGATTCTGGGTTCGCTTTCGGATATCGGCTCTGCACGCGACCGGCTTGCTGTGCGTGCCCCGGAGGTCAAGCCGGGGGTTCGCGACATGATCTATCCCAATGCAAGCAGCTCGTATCAGGGGAATGTCGGCCCCCTGACTTTCGACACGCTCTGCTATCTCTCGGGGGATGAACTGACAGCGATTGTTCCTTATGAGAAGGACATTAAGGTCGTCTGGAAGCGTTCTTCGGTGACTCCGGGGTCCGAGATCTGTGCCGATTCCGAATATGTCGTGCTGATCCCGCCGCTGCTCAACAAGCTGATTGTGTTGAGAGCCGCGGATGGATCGAAGGTCGCCGAACGCGACCTGCCTCGGGGGCGTGTGGATCGCTTGCGGGCCGATTGGGGGAGACTGTTTTTCGTTCGCCGCGAGGTTCCAGCGGAAGGGGCTACGCCCGCAAAGACGACCTGGGCGATGTATGACCCCGCCCTCGATCGCGATGTCTGGAGCATCACATTGGCCGCGGGCTCACTCTGGGCACCGGTTGATGGTGAAGACATTGCTCTCCTCGAACCGGACGGCACGCTCCATCTGATCGATGACCAGACTGGTCGCGTGCGATGGAAGACCAGTCTTCCCGCCCAGCCGCACCCGGTGCAGGAGTTCTCCGTGCATCTGGACGAGGTTCGTGTCTACATTCACACCGCCCACAAGAAGCTCGATAGCGAACCCGATATCAGTGAGCCGCCGATGTTCGGGACTCATTCCTCCGTGCGCGTGAATGGGCTGGCGATCGCACTCGATCGGCGGGATGGGACTGTTCAGTGGTCGCGTCCCATGGAGCAGCAGCTGTTCCGACCGCACCTGCCTGTTGGCAGTGGAGTGCTGGCTTACTCCACCCTCCGCAAGCAGCCGCCTGGACCAATGGCCGAGGAGTACTCCACCGAGGTTGCGTTCTTCAGTCGTCAGACTGGCGAACCACTGTTCAGCGAAAAGTACCCGGGTGCCAGTGGTGGTGAAGCCTGGCGGCTCCTTCCGGACGGATCACTCCAGCTCCAGGTCGGCGGGCGTGAGTTCATGCTCACCTGGAAAGCAGATCCCAACAACAATCCCAAAGCCCCTGAACAGTCCGAACCACAACCCGAGGAACCTCAAGCTCCTATCAAGCTCCAGTAGTTGCTCACTGGAATCCTGCCCGACCTGCCTGCCTCTCACTCGGTAGTCTGATCTGCCGAGACGTGAACGACATCCTGAATCGCCTGCCGGAGACCTGTGCGTGAATCCCATCGACGAACTCCACAAACTGTCGTCGTTGTTCCCTGACGGAGATCAGCTGTTCGAACGGGTTGAGCACATCCCCGCCTCGACGACTCCCGAGCCCTATAAGACCCTGCTGGTTCATGAACACCACATGACGGTCACGATGGAAGTGTTCCACAAGTGCGGCGTCGATGTGCAGGTGGTGTACGAAGAGCTGCAGGAACCGCTCTACAATCGCGAGATTCTGTTGACGAAAGTCGGGTCGGGGGACGTTGTGCAGTTTGGTCTGGTCCGCTTCGACCTCACTTTTGTCACTCCCGCAGTGAAGTCGGAAATCCTGTCCAAGGAGTTGCCACTCGGGCGAGTCCTCATCCGCCACAATGTGCTGCGGCACATTGATCTGGGGGCCATCCTCAAGATCACACCGGGGCCCGCACTTCAGAAACACATGCAGCTGCAGGATGCTTCGCCGGTCTATGGACGCCTGGCCACGATCTTCTGCAACGGCCATCCCGCGGTTGACCTGCTGGAAGTGGCAGCTCCGGTCAGGAGTTGAGTGTCGCTTCTGATCGGTTCGACTTTCTTTCACTCCACGAAGCGTCTGGCGGGCGAGCCAGGCTAGACGCTTCAGTCTTGTCCTCGCGACGAACATTCACTCATGCCTGACATTCTCTATTTCGGTGACACGACCCTCACGACCGCAGCGGCCTATCTCGCGGGTGTGTTGCACAAGAGTGGGTGGAGTTATCACTACACGCCCAGTGATGTCGCGGCTCAGGCTTCGCTGTTTCAGAGTCCGGCCCGCGTCTACATCCTCAGTGACTATATGTCGGGCCAGCTTCCGCGACCGTTGCAGAGGGAGCTGGTCGAGCATGTGGCTGCGGGGGCGGGGCTGCTGATGATCGGTGGATGGGAGTCGTATCACGGCATGGGCGGTGACTGGGACGGGACTCCCGTGGCGGAAATCCTGCCGGTCGAGATCGGCCCGGTGGATGATCGCACGAACTGCGACCACCCCGCATTTGTGCAGGCGATCGACGAGTCGCACCCGATTACTCGCGGTCTGCCATGGGGCACTCGTCCTCCGCTCATTGGCGGATACAACCGCATCACAGCTCGCCCAGGTGCCACCCAGTTGTTACAGGTCGCCCGGTTCTCGGCGACTCGAACCGGGTGTACTTACTCACTGACTCCGGGGCCGACCGATCCGCTGCTGCTGATCTCTACTCACGGTCGAGGTCGCGTCGCGGCACTCACGACCGACGTGGCCCCGCACTGGGTGGGCCCGTGGGTCGATTGGGGGCCAGAGCGAGTGAAAGCCCAGGGCCCGGGGGCTGGCGAGGTCGAAGTCGGCAACCTGTACGCTCAGTTCCTCCAGCAGCTGGTCGGTTGGACTGGAGGCTGGTTATGACATGGAGACCTGTTGTCAGGAAGCAGCCCGTGAATGGCGGCTCTCTCAATCAAGCTGAAGTCGCAGCATGATTGCAGACCAGCTTATCTCGAGACTGCGATCTCGCTGGCAGACGATCAATGGTCCGCTCAGTCCGCGCGACCTGTGGGCGACACTCTGGAGTTCGCTTGGTCTCGGGCTGTTGTTGTTCAGTTACTTCCTCGTGCGACCGATTCGCGAGGTGCACGGCAGCCGTCTTGGCCCGGCGGGCTTGAGTCGGCTGTTCCTGATGACGTTTGTGGCTCTGCTGGTGATCACGCCGTTGTGGGGGATGCTGGTTCGCGTCTGTTCCAAGCGTTTCCTGCCAGTTGCCCTGATGACCGTCATCGCGGGCTCGCTCGTCGGGTTCGCCCAGCTGCTCCGCACTCCCAATTCGCCAGTGTGGGTGTCGACATCATTTTTCGTCTGGGTCAGCGTATTCAACTACATGATGGTGTCGCTCTACTGGAGTGTGATGGTCGACACGTTTACTCCCGAGTCTGGCCGTCGAACCTTCGGCATCATCGCGGCGGGAGGCTCCGCGGGTGCGATGCTCGGTCCACTGGCCGCGAGCGTGCTGGCCACCCGCATGTCGTCTTCATCGACACTGCTGCTGGCTGCGGGGCTGTTTGTCGTGGTGCCGGTATTTCTGTTCTTCGTTCCGCGACTTCCAACGACCCAAGAAACGACCGTGGCGAATGCCCGTCGGGAGGAAGATTCCATCATCTCGGGTCTCATCGAGACCGTGAACACGCCCTACCTGCTCGGTATCGCGGGTTACATGCTGATCGGAAGCCTGCTTGGATCACTGCTCTATGTACACCAGTCGGGGGTCATCCAGAGTGCGATTCCGAATGAGGATCTGCG
>CANJZR010000451.1 GCA_947479075.1 Planctomycetaceae bacterium | reverse complement strand
TCCGTTCTCGGGGTGGTTGCCCCGCGCGATGGAGGGGCCGACACCTTCGAGTGCTGTTTTCTACGGGGCACTCTCCGTCCACCTCGGGGCCTATCTGCTCCTGCGAGTGAGTCCGCTTCTGGCTCTGTCGCCTGCTCTCTCGGCGCTGGTCGTGATTCTGGGGCTCTCATCCGCGCTCTTTGCTGCATTCACTGGACGAGTCCAGACCGACATCAAGTCAGCACTGTCGTATGCTTCGTTGACTCAGGTCGGCTTTATCGTGGCGGAGATCGGTCTCTTCGCCTGGCTCGGGCACCGCTGGAATATGCCTAAGCTGCTGTATATCCCGCTGGTTCACATCCTGGGGCATGGATGTGTGCGGACGCTGCAGTTCGTTCGCGCTCCCTCGTTGCTGCATGACTACGGAATTCTGGAGAACGCGATCGGAGGACGGATGGCCTTTGTGCCACCCCGCTGGTCCTCGGCACTTCCACAGCGCTGGCGGACTCGGATGTACCGGCTGGCTCTGCATCGAGGCAACCTGGATGCCATCCTGCAAAAATACATTGTCGATCCACTGGTCGCTTCGCTGAAGTGGCTCGACGGATTTGACCAGTGGGTGGTCAAACGGGTGAACGGGAAATCGGACGAGTCAGTCAGTGATGACAGCTGAGGAGGGATCACCCAGTTTCGCGGCAATCATCTGTCTGCCGCAGACGGTCCCTCTTCAAATCCTTGAGACGTACTCACCTCCATGAACGAACTCCATTATCCCTGGATCGAAATCGCGATTCTGCTTCCGCTGTTGGGAGCAGGTTGGGTAGCTCGGATCCCAGACCGCATTATTGCTCGCCGCCATTGCCTGGTGTTTGCCGTCCTGGCATTGCTTGCCGCAACTGCAGAGGCGTGGGACTTCTACTCACTGCATGTTCACCAGGCCGAAGATCACTGGCATCTGATGACGCGTCTGATTGGGCGCGAACTGTTTGTGATCGATGAACTGAGCGCGCCGCTGGTCCCGCTGACATCGCTATTATTTCTGCTGACGGCTCTGGCGACCTTGCGGACCAAGGTTCCGCGTTTTTCGTTTTCGACGATGCTGGTCGGAGAGTCGATTGCCCTGGCAATGTTCAGTGCCATTGACCCTTGGGTCATCATCCTGACTCTGATCGCCAGTTCGATCCTTCCATACTTTGAGCTTCGTAGTCGGGGGCGTCCCACGCGGCTGTACGCTCTGTCGATGTCGATCTCGTGCGTGCTGATGGTCGTGGGGTGGTATTTGGTGGAACATTGCGGTCGACATCCGAATTCGTTCTGGGTGTTGTTGCCGCTGTTGCTGGGTGTTTCGATCCGCTGTGCGATCTTTCCGTTCCAGACGTGGCTGATGGATCTGTTTGAGAACGCCACGTTCGGCACTGCACTCTTGATGTGTACTCCGCTGGCGGGGGCCTATGCGGCCCTGCGATTGATTTTGCCCTATTCTCCAGAGGCATCACTCCACTGGCTCGGGTTGGGGTCGCTGCTGACAGCTGTGCTGGCCAGTGCGTTGTCGATGGTACAGCGGGACGCGCGGCGATTCTTCTGCTGCATGGTGATCAGTCACACAGCCATGGTTCTGGTCGGGTTAGAAGTCGCGACCTCGGTCGGGTTGACCGGAGCCATGTGTGTCTGGCTTTCCGCGAGCCTGTCGTTAGGTGGGTTCGGCCTGACCCTGCGAGCACTGGAAGCCCGCCGCGGTCGATTGAAGCTGACCCACTATCAGGGGTTGTATGAGCATGCTCCCGCATTGGCAATCTGCTTTATGCTGACCGGGCTCGGATGTGTGGGTTTCCCGGGGACGATCGGATTCATCGGGACTGAAATGCTGATCGATGGTGCCGTCAAAACGTATCCGCATGTCGGGCCAATGATCGTCATCGCGACCACCTTTACCGGGATCGCGATCCTGCGAGCTTATTTCCTGCTCTTTACCGGGGCGAGATACACCTCGTCCGTGTCGCTTCAGATTGGCGGACGCGAACGGATCGCCGTGCTGACACTGGCTGCGTTGATTCTGGGCGGAGGGATATTCCCACAGCCCGGGGTGTCGACGGCGTTCCATGCTTCGCAGCATCAACTTCAGGAACGGGCCGCCCGCTTCCCGGAAGAGGATGACGACGACGATGACGACGACGATGACGACGACGATGATGATGACGACCACGACGACGATCATGCTGATGATCATCAGCCGGAGATGCACGACGACAAGGACGATTGAGAGGCGGCCGTTCCGCGCTGCTTGAGTCCCATCTGCTTGGATTTCCTGTGACTTATCGGGCAATAAACGACGGTCGGTCGGCTTGTTGGATACCGGTCCACGGCGTTACCCTACGTGGATATGTCTCCCCTCACACTCCAGGAGTTTCCTCGCGTGTCTGACGCCTTGGCCAACGTTCAAAAGAAGCATGATTTCCTGATCGCCATCGACTCGGATGGCTGTGCGTTTGACTCGATGGAGATCAAGCACAAGGAATGCTTCATCCCCAACTTTATCAATCACTTCGGACTGCAGCCGATTTCGAAGTACGCCCGCGAAGCGGCCGAGTTCACGAACCTGTACTCCAAGACCCGTGGAGCCAACCGGTTCCCCGCCTACCTGCTGGCTCTCGACCTGCTTGAACAGCGGGCCGAAGTCATCGCTCGTGGGTTCAAGGTCCCGAAGTTCCAGGGCCTTCGTGACTGGGTCAAACGCGAGACCAAGCTCTCCAGCGGCACCGTGAAAACCGAAGCCGAGAAAACCGGCGATGCTGACCTGAAGGCCGCCTCGACCTGGTCCTCCGCGGTCGATGCCACGGTCAAGACGATCGTCCACGGCGTTCCCCCATTCCCCGGAGTACGGGAAAGCCTCCAGCTGCTCCAGGGCAAGGCCGACCTCATCGTCTGTTCGGCAACGCCGACTCCCGCTCTGCAGGCCGAATGGAGCGAGCACGGCATCGCCCAGTACGTCTCGGCGATCTGCGGCCAGGAAATGGGCAGCAAGTCGGAGATCCTCACGGCGGCCATCGCCAAGGGATACTCACCCGACAAGGTGCTGATGATCGGTGACGCGCCCGGCGACATGAAGGCAGCCCTGTCAGTCAAGGCCCGCTACTTCCCGATCAATCCCGGCCACGAAGACCAGAGCTGGGCCAAGTTCCAGGCCGAAGCCATCGGTCGGTTTTTCGCCGGAACCTATGCCGGGGCCTACGAAGCGGCTCTCATCGCCGAGTTCGAGAAGTACCTGCCCGAAAAGCCGAGCTGGTAGTCCATTTTTCGAGCTGTCCTTTCAGCAAGATCCCCAAAGCCTGTGAGTTGCAACTCACGGGCTTTTTGCGTTTTTCAGTGGTCGATTTCTTTGAACCGTCCCTGTCCCCGCTGCGTTCTGACATCTACTATTGATGTGAAGTGGTCACTCCCTTTTGTGGGAGGCGACTTCCAGAACGAGAGGAAACCTTGCCATGTTCTACTTCGACTTCATGCTCATGCTGGTCACCGCACCCGCCATCCTGCTGATGATGTGGGCTCAGTACCGTCTGCGCTCGACATACAGTGCGGGGATGCAGATCGGGACATCACTGTCGGGCGCAGCTGCGGCAGCTCATCTGCTGGAAACCGAAGGCGTTCATGATGTTGCGGTCGAAGAGACCCATGGACATCTGTCCGATCACTACGATCCGTCAGCCAACGTGATCCGCCTGAGTTCGGAGGTCTACCACGGTCGTTCCGCGACTGCCGTCGGCATTGCTGCCCACGAGGCTGGTCACGCCCTGCAACACGCTAAGGGGTACCTGCCGCTGGCCCTACGCAGTGCAGCCATTCCCGCCGCTCAGTTTGGACCGACTGCATTCATGATTCTGGTCCTGCTGGGAATGTTCCTCCATATGCAGCAACTCATTCTCCTGGGAATAGTTGCGTACGCGGGTGTG
>CANJZR010000450.1 GCA_947479075.1 Planctomycetaceae bacterium | reverse complement strand
GCAAGTGGCACCTGGGACAGAAGGGGAAGTACCACCCGGCTCGGCGTGGCTTTGATGAGGCTCTCGTCACAGCTGGCAAGCATTTCAACTTCGTAACCGACCCGCCAGTCGATTATCCCCAGGGCCAATACCTGGCCGATTTCCTGACCGATCGGGCAGTCGATTTCATCCAGCGGCACAAAGCCGAGCCGTTCTTTTTGTACCTGCCACATTTCGGAGTCCATGCTCCAATCGACGCCAAGCCCGAGTTGATCGAGCGTTTCAAGAACAAGCCGGGGGTCGGTGGGCACAAGAATCCGACCTACGCCGCGATGATCGCCAGCGTTGATGAAAGCGTCGGATGCGTGCTGCAGACGCTCGACGAGTTGAAGCTCGCCGACAACACAGTCGTCTTCTTCGCCAGCGACAATGGCGGAGTCGGCGGATATGTCCGAGAGGGAATCAAGGAGTCGGGCGACATCACCGACAACGCTCCCTTCCGCAGCGGCAAAGGCAGCCTCTACGAAGGCGGCACGCGAGTGCCCCTCATCGCTCGCTGGCCGGGCCACTTCCCCGCTGGCACCAGCTGTAACGTACCGACGATCCACGTCGACATCTTCCCGACACTCATGAATCTGGGGGGAATCGGATCGATCTCACAGTTTCTCGACGGGCAAAGCCTGGAGCCCCTGTTGCGGAAACCCGACGGGTACTTTTCGCGTGACACTATCTACCAGCACTTCCCCGGCTACCTCGGAGCTGGCGATAACACTTGGCGGACCACCCCGGTCAGCCTGGTCCAGAGCGGTGACTGGAAGCTGATGGAGTTCCTCGAAGACGGCCGGCTGGAACTTTACAACCTGAAGGACGACATCGGCGAAACCCGAAACCTCGCCACCACCCATCCCGAAAAGGCCCGCGAACTGCACGACAAACTCATCGCCTGGCGCAAGTTCGTGAACGCCCCCATGCCGACACCGAACAACGATATCCAGCCGGTTGAACCGAAGAGAGGCAAAAAGACTCGCAAGAATGCGCAGGCCGATTAGCAACCAGCCCACTTAACACCGGTACTGAACCGAGGTCATTATCCGGAAAACGCTGGGGCTTGCGTCAGCACGCCTTCCCCAGAGTGCGAGGCATGGCAACCACGTTGCTTGAACCTTTCGGATCGACACCAGCCTCACGCAGCGATCCTTGGTGGTTGAGATACCAGTCGTAGGTCGAGCGAACGCCCTCGTCGAGTCCAATGGAATGCTTCCAGCCCTGTTGATGGATACGGGTCACATCCAACAGCTTGCGGGGAGTCCCGTCGGGCTTGGAGGTATCAAATTCCAGGCGGACTCCAGGGCAGACGACGTCACGCACCATCTCCGCCAGCTCACGAATTGAGACATCTTCGCCCGTCCCGATGTTGATCGTCTGCTCACTGCTGTAGTGCTCTAACAGGTACAGGCACGCACGTGCCAGATCGTCGACATGCAGAAATTCGCGACGGGGCGTGCCCGTGCCCCAGATCGTGACTGCGGGTGTCCCAGCCAGTTTGGCTTCGTGGAAGCGGCGGATCAGGGCCGGAAGGACATGCGAGCCACTCGGGGAAAAGTTATCCTCTGGTCCGTATAAATTGGTCGGCATCGCCGAAATAAAATCACAGCCATGCTGCCGCCGGTACGCCTGACACCCCACCAGTCCCGAAATCTTGGCAATGGCATAGGCATCGTTGGTCCGCTCCAACGGCCCCGTGAGCAGATACTCCTCGCGAATCGGTTGCGGACAGTCGCGGGGGTAGATACACGAACTCCCCAGGTACAACAGCTTCTGGACACCCGATTGCCAGGCGGCCCGCATCACCGTGGCGTGAATCAGGATGTTGTCGTAGAGGAAATCAGCTGGTTGCTGAGAGTTGGCCAGGATCCCGCCCACTTTACCGGCGGCATGCAGCACATAGGCTGGACGATGCAAGTCAAACCACTCAGCCACTGCCACTGGATCGCGAAGGTCAAGTTCGCTCCGTGTGGCGGTAAGGATGCGTCTGAAGCCCGCCTCGCGTAAGGCACGCACCAGGGCCGACCCCACCAGTCCACGATGACCGGTGACGAAAACTGGTGCATCCAGCGAGAGGTGCGTCATGCGAAAATGTCCCGTAACTTCATGTCGATGGCCAGCGGTTGCAGATGTTAGAGAGAGTCAATGAACTGAATCAATCCAAGACCAAAGCGAATGATGCGAAAAAACATCGCTCCTACTCACGGAGCAAGATCCTGGAGAGGCTGGGGAACTCTGCGAGCCCGACAGGCACTTCGTATAATCCTGCTTGGGTTCAACAAGGAACAGCAGGCCTGACCATTCCTCTGAGTTCGATAACGAACTTCACAACGACACTACGCGATTAGTTCGCGTCGCCCAGAAGCTGCTCAATGTGATCGACGGCATCGAAGACACCCGTGTGACGAGCCCGTTGCAAGTTGCCAGGATATTGCGGCTGTGTCAGCACCTGACGAACGGCAGCGGGAACATCCTCCACGGAACCAGCCACCAGTCCGATCCCTGTCTCCACGACAAACACTTCGTTGCCCTCTTGAATCGGCTTCAATCCATCGCTTTCCAGGGCCACAAACGGTGTCCCCGTGATGATCGCCTCGTTGAGCGTCATCGTCCCGGGCTTGCCGATCAGAACGTCGGCGGCATACAGCAGATCGCACGGCGGCTCGGGCCGGAATCCCACAGCCACACAAGGATGCGGCGTCTTCAGGTCACGCACGTCCGCCTGCAGTTGCTGATTCTTGCCACACAGACACAACAGGTTGATCGCCAGCCCCTCTGCAGCAATCTGCCGCGCGATGCGAAGCACATTGACCGTCCCCTGACAGCCGAACGAAATCACGCCCAGCGGCAAGGTCGGGTCGAGACCGAACTCGGCGTCCAGCTGTGATCGGCTTCGCTGGGGCGCCCCGTAGAAGCCCGGATCGATAATCATTCCGGAGATCGTGTGGATCTCGGCGGGGTCGACGCCTGCCAGCCGAGCCTGCTCCAGCAGACGTCGACCAGCGAGCAGATAGTGCTGCTTGATGTGTGGCTCAAACCAGTACCCCGGCCGCGCCTCCTCATGATCGACCGGAATCGTTACGCACACGACATCGGGACGCATACGCCGGGCCGCTTGATACAACACCGCATTAAACATCGGAGTCACGGAAACGATCATATCTGGACATCGTCCGCGCCAATATTGGCTCATCCCCCAGCGAACCAGATAAAACCAGTACGTCGAGGACATGCGGCTGAACCAGATCGCCAGTCCGACCATCGCGCGAAACCCGACATACTTCTCGCGACGCATGCAGGCGTTGAACTGATCAATGAGCAGGCAGACCAGACGGCCCGCCTGTGCCCAGTCGTACCGCAGAATCTCCGCCAGATCGACCATCCGGCAGTCCCAGTCGGGATGCCGCTCCAGCACCGCCCGACGCAGCCCTTCCGCAGCTGTCTTGTGCCCCGATCCCGCTTCAAAGTAGACAATGTCAATCGACTTCAACCCACACCCACCCGTCCGCCCGAGGTGATTCCATTCGCCAACCGCACAAATGTGAGATGCGGCAAGGAGCGGTAAAAGTGTACATGGTAGGCGTGCGACTGCAATGAGAGTCACCAGACACGATCAAGGCCCGGTATGCCCGATCTCGCCCCTCCCCAAGAGCGGCACGGCGTCAGCCTGCCGAGACATTGAGCGTAGTGATCGCGTCGACAGAGAAGCAGGCCAAGCTGCACCTGACACTCGCAAGCGAAGACGAAATCAAGCAGAATCGTCAGGCACGACTAGTTTCAACAGCTGACACGCCATGTGCTCACGCACAACGATCAGCCCCAAAGTGGGTCAACAGGTACCACCCATCGGCAATATATAACATGGCCCCGTCTCTCATACGATTTTCTCGCGGCTTCCTGGTAGGCAGTTT